>JADHTG010000010.1 GCA_016776505.1 Bacteroidota bacterium | reverse complement strand
GTATTGATCTCCACCCGTCACTTTTGGTTTTTTCTGAATGGTTTCATCCAGTTTAAGCTGTAAATCATAAATATCAACAGCAAAGCGCTTGAGAAGGTGAGTGATAACACCTTCATCAACCAATAAAAGTCCCTTGAGTAAACAAGAACTGTCAATACCCTGCTGCTGATTGGATGTGGCAATTTCCTGGGCCTTTTGAATGCTTTCCTGTGCTTTTATAGTGAAATGATTATAATCCATATTTTTTTTTCTAACAAGACCTCAATATCCTTTCCAATGGGTATGAAGCGATATCCTGGCATATTTGGATTCTTTAAACCGGCCAATATTTCCCCCTGTGTGTCAATAGTAACACATTATTTACGTGAGTTGTGACTATTTATCTGCGATCAGCTCATTTTGTCATGACATGTTAAAGCAAATAACAATAGCATATTCCATAAGCCTAAGGTTAATTTTATTTATTGATGAAATCTCAAAACTCAAATGCAAATGCGTTTGAGCTGGAAGTCAATAGTTTATAACTGCTTAACCTTCATTAAAGCCAAAAAGACAAATTAATTGAAAACCTTTGGTTATAATATCCAAAACCTGTTTCACCATCTTGGATATATGATGTTCCCAAATAGTTTGCACAAATAACTTCTCCTGTAAGTTTTGCATAAAGTAGTGAAGCGGAGATTTCTGCGCCAAGGGATAAGTAGTCTTTCAAGTAATAATTGAAGCCAAATAGAGCACTTATTCCAAAAGAATAACCAAGTGGGATAGTTGTCTTATTGACTGTTGAAGCTTTCAATGCTCCTGTAATAGAATCACTCTCTTTTATTACCCAGTTTAATAAATATTGACCATGATAATTGAAAGGGATTTCAAATCCACAAATAAAATCCAGTTTTTCTGAATTCATTTTCCAGCTTATTCCAGGAGCGAAATTCAAAATATTCTGTCTTTCAGTGGTTGATGATTCTTTGAAATCACCTAAGGAATATTCATTACGGAACCTTTTTTCATAAAATCGGGACATAGCAAATCGAAACCGAAATGCTGTCTCATTATTAATACTATAGCATGTCAACACGCCTGCTGAAAATGATTTCTTTAGCAGAATAAAGCCATCTCGAGAATCTTCCCAATCATTTTCTCTTAAGCTAATATTATCCATGCTTGGATTATTAATTTGAAGTGCTAGCCCAAATTTTTTGTCCTGGCCGTATGAGAAATTACAAAGTAACAATAAACAAAATAGCAAGGTAGAATTTTTCATAGTTATTCAATTATATGTTTTGATTTTAATTAGTGAGCTGATAAATGAGAATTAAAATTTTCAGAAAAAAGACATATTTTATTATCAAAGTTATCACTATTGCGCTCTTTATGTGGCAAAATTTGTTAAATAGGTGCTAAATTATTCTAATGTATATTTAACAGCAATAACTAATTTTGACAAAAAAGAAACCTTGCGTCACGATAGATCACAAACCAAAACAGTGGTTACCTTAGGTCCGGCTTCTTCGGAAAAAGATATTTTGAGGCAAATATTCGTTGAAGGAGTGGATGTGTGTCGTTTGAACTTCTCCCATGGAAGCCACGAAAATCATTTGGAAAGTATTAAGACCATACTGGAACTGAATAAAGAGATGGCAGCAAATGTGGCGATCATGGCAGATCTCCAGGGACCAAAACTACGAATTGGTGAAATGCAGAAGGAGGGTACTGAGCTTCTGGAGGGCGATGTGGTTACACTCGTGAACAGTAAATGCCTGTGTACAAGGGAGCGTTTATACCTGACGTACAAAAATTTTCCCAAAGAGGTGAAAGTGGATGAATTTGTTTTGATCGATGATGGGAAAATCAGGTTAAAAGTGATTTCAACCAACCAGGATGATGAGGTAAAAGCCATAGTTCTGAATGGTGGCAAGCTGTCCTCACATAAAGGTGTTAATCTTCCGGATACACAACTATCACTTCCAAGTCTGACTGATAAAGATTTGATCGATTTGCATTTTGCCCTGGATCATGATGTGGACTGGATTGCTCTTTCATTTGTCAGAAGCTCAGAAGATATAAAAGAACTAAAAAAAATAATCAAGGCAAGGGAAAAGGAAGTTTCAGTTATTGCCAAAATCGAAAAACCGGAAGCTTTAAATGATATTGATCGGATTATTGATGTCTCGGATGCCATCATGATAGCTCGGGGTGACTTGGGTGTGGAGGTATCATTCGACAAAGTCCCGATTATTCAGAAGGACATAATCAGGAAATGCATTGAACAGGCAAAACCAGTCATTGTAGCCACACAAATGATGGAAAGCATGATCACGAATTTTGAACCCACCCGTGCAGAAGCTACAGATGTGGCTAATGCTGTAATTGATGGTGCTGATGCGTTGATGCTGAGCGGGGAAACTTCCATAGGTAATTACCCGGTTGAAGCCATCAGAAATATGCAAAAGATCATTGATTATACGGAAGAAAACGGCTTTGAATACAATCGGAACATTGAACATAATGATGTGAAACGGTTAATGGCTGACTCTATTTGTGACGCTGCACGAAAACTAACTGATGTGGCAAAAGCCCATGCGATTATTTCCTTCACTCATTCAGGTTATTCGGCCTACAGGATTGCAAGCTACAGGCCAAAAGCTCATCTCTTTGTATTTACTCAAAATGACGTTTTACTCAAAAGAATGGCATTGGTTTGGGGAGTAAGAGCCTACCTGATGAAAAAGACGGGCAATGCAGATGAATCCATTCAATTTACTATGAACTACCTGAAGAAGAGAAATTTAATCAGGAAGGGAGATGTCGTTGTGCACATTGGAAGTATACCCCTTAATGAAAAAGGGAAAACGAATATGATTAAGTTGAGTTATGCCTAATTAAAACGATTCTATTTAACATCAATTCGTATATTTGAGGAATGAAACACCAATTTAAAAAATGAAATTAAATGAGCAATCTTGATAAAAAACTGAAATCGTATTCACTTCTTGCCACTGGAGTACTGGCATTCAGTGCTGTACAAGGGCAAATCAAATATACAAATATGGATCCTGATTCTGTGATTAACAGGAATGAAGCCATGCTGATCAATATGGATAATGCGGGAAAAGCTGAATTCACTGTCCAAAATAAATTTGTTACTAGTTCGGGAACCAGTTATAGTAGTATGTACAATTTACTTATGGTAAATCCTATTGATTCCAATGAATTCCTGGGAATCCAATCGATTATTGCAACATCCACTTCTTCCACTTATCTTTTTGTTCCAGCCGTAATGGAAATGGATGATAAAATTGGCCCTAATGAAAGTTACTGGACCGAAGGGAGTTCATACGGTATGCTGTATGCAAATGTGAAATATGCAAATTCTTATGGTAGCTTTAGTGTAAAGGCAGGGAAATGGCTAAAGCGGGAAGATGGATATGTGGGTGTGCGGTTTATGATAGGCGGAGATACAAACTGGCATTATGGGTGGATCCGGCTTTCTGTTCCTAACGATTCTACCATTATTGTAAAAGATTTTGCCTATGAATCATATCCGGGCAAAGCGATTAATGCGGGAGCCACCTTTTCAAATATTAAAGATGCAGAAAAGAGGTTTAAGTTATATGCGGCATCTAAAAACTTAGTCGTTATCCATGATGAAGCAGAATCAAAAGCCATTGTATATAATATTTCAGGTCAGGTCGTTGCAAACAAAGAATTGAATAGAGGTCAAAACAAAATAAACTTAAGTCATCTGCCAGCCGGATATTATATCATCAAGATTCAGTACAAGGATGGGGTATTTACAGAGAAGGTGTTGTTGAAGTAGGTTGCCACGAATGCACGGATTAAGTCTTTAGGATGCCAAGGATTCACGGATTAAGAATTTGGGATTGCCACGGATTCACGGATTGTTTTTTATAAAACAAAGCGTTTGTGAACCAGGGATAATTCTCCAAAGTTGACAAGAAGCGCTAATTTATTCCCGGATACCTTCAGATAATTTATGGATTGTGCAGTGAACTCGTCCACTAAGTTTTTAACTGCTTTTATTTCAAGAATGATCTTGTCGTAAATTACAAAATCAGCATAATATCGATGAGGAAGAATAATTCCCTTATAATTTACTAAATATTCCTTTTCTCGCGCAAACGGGATCTTAGTCTGTTTAAACTCATATTCCAATGCATCTTTATACACAATTTCAAGGAAACCTGGACCTAGGTTATTGTGCACCTCCATGCAAATTCCAATGATCGAATAAGTAAGATCCTGATAGATTAAATTTTCTGTCATACTCTATATTTATTTTATTTAATTTTCAGCTGTTCGTTTGTGGCTACCAATTATCTTTAGAATGCCACGGATTCACGGATTAAGAATTTGGGATTGCCACGGATTCACGGATTTTTTTTGGTATGGAGTGATTGCCACGGATTCACGGATTAAAGTATTATTTTATTGATACGTCTATAGATTGCCACGGATTCACGGAGTTTTTTTTAAAGAGTGATTGCTTTGTATTATTATAGTGTTAAAAAGAAGCTATTATGAACAAGAGATCGTTCTGCAAAACTAATCAGAAATTCTAATTTTTTAACCAAAACTCCATCGCATATTCCGATTAGTCATTAAGTCAAATCCATGCAGATTCCATGTTCAACCATGGAAATGCAGGGAATATCAAATTATAATCTGTGCATCCGTGGCCAACTTAGCATAGAATATAAATCCGTGCATCCCCAACATTCAGTTTCCTCTCCTTGAATTCCCCTTAATCTCTTCTATCAATACAGTTCGGGCCTGTTCCTCATCCAGTATGTGAATGAAATTTCCATTGCCAATGCTGGCCATTCGTTTCATCCTCCTGATGGCTTTCTCATCATTTCCAAAACCAATCACAGAGGTAATAATTCCCTTTTGCCGGTATTTGGTGATCAGTGCTACCAATTCAATTTCTGAATGATCGGGACTGTTGAATTTCCCATCGGTTGCTACAATGACCTGGTTGTTACCACCTTCAATATAATTAATCTCGGCTATCAAATAAGCTTTCTCCAGTCCACGAACTCCATGGGTTAAACCGGATGCACTTAAGCTGTCAATACTTTTTATGATGGTATCTTTTTCATCCGCTGGTATTTCTATAAATATCGTAACAGGACTTGAAGCGTATGAAATCAGGGAAACCTGGTCAATATCACGTAATATTTCTGTCAGGCGTTTCATGGATGTTTTCAGATGGTCCAGTTTATTCTTTTTCTTCATGGAGGATGATACATCCACAAGAAATACAATATTGTTAGCCGCATAACGAGTAGTTGGCAGTAATTCAACTTTGTCCCCTTCTGCTATTTTCTTTTTCTCCTGTATAATTCCAATGTCCGGGACTTCCTCTTCATCCAGGCTTATTTTTTCATCTTCAACAAAAATGAAATCCATGAAAAAATCCAGCTCATGTGTAGGGTATTCTATTTGAATGCTATCGAAATAGGGAAGAAATCCTTCTGCTGTGATAGAAACGTAATAACTCCCCTCATTTAATGTTTTTTGATATTTCCCATCGGCCATAGTTAAATAGGTGTATTTGACCTGCTTTCTGTCTGTTAATTCGACCATAGCTCGTTTAACAGGTTCCTTGTTTTCCTTATTCCTGACGGTTCCTCCCACTATCAGTCTTGCCGGTTTTTCTTTTGGTTCAATTTCGGTCGCTTTTTCCGGGTTTAATTTTATCTCCAGGTAATCGTTGTCGACATGTATTGATACAGTGTCTTCATAGGAATAATAATCGCTGGCCTGGACAAAAACAGAATAGGTGCCTGCTAACAATTGCTTGTGAAACTTCCCGTCGGGAAATGTTTTGTAGGTATAAGGTGTTTTCGTATCCAGCTTGACCAATTTGACAGAAGCCTTGTTAAGCGGTTCATTCGTTATATTATTCAGCACAATACCGTGCAGTTCGAAAGGCATAATTACCGTTTCATCTTCTTCAATGACTTCATCCTTTTCCTTTGTAATGATCTCTTGTTGGGTTATTTTATCCTCTGGCTTATCAGGGACCAGATCACCAACAGGAGAGAGCTCAAATACTAATTCAGCGGTATTCATGTTCAGGTAAATCATTTCATCCAGGGGGTAAAAGTTTTCTGCAGTTATGATCACTTGATACATGCCCCATTTTAACTTCTTTTTAAACCGTCCTTCTTTGTTCGTTTTCTCATGGAATTTTTCTCCATAATGATCAATTAGTTTGATCTCAGCGTTCGGAATAGCTTCCTTCGTCTGTCTATTAATAACTATCCCCTTATGCTCATGAACAAGCAGGGCGGGATTTGAAGGCATATTGACAGAAGGACATTCTAAATTTGAGTTAACTGTGCCACTGATCGTAAAAACAAATGGTTTGTCTGAAGATCCGACAAATAGCTTGATTTTTTCATTGAAGTGACCAATTTGAAGGGGTTCAAAATAAATAAGGACCTGGCCTTTTTCCCCTGCTTTTATAAAAGAAGTTGAGTATTTCAGGTGAACATTCTCTGACCGAACCGCATTCAAAAAGGCTTCCGGCTGATTTCCTGTATTCTCGTATTCAAAAATAGCAGGAGTTTGACTCCAATTAGATAATATGCCAAAATCATGATTGTTGCTTGCGAAATTAATCTGTGCTAAAGATAAAGTGGCCTGTATCGTCAGGAAGAATAATAAACCTATTTTCAGATGGTTTTTTTTCATGAATAAAGCATATAATTAACGTGAGTTTGACATATTAGTTTTTAACTATCAATTATGTATAACTAACTATTAGTGAAATCCTGCCTGCAGCAAGCAGGCTTCGTGGCTTTGCGTCTTCTGCCATTGGCATCACTTTGTGAGTGGCAAAAATTATAATTATTGAAATTTGTTATATCGAACTCACATTAATTAATAACGACTCAACCTCTTAAATGTTATTCCTTGAGAACAGATATGTTTCTAATAAATATATCTTCCAGCTGTTCTGGCTTTTCCGATTGTCTCCAAATAAATCCTTTCAAAAAAGGATCATTGCTATCCATGCTTTTTGCTGGATGAACGATTCCTTCTGGTTCAAGATTGAACTGTATCTCCGAAATCTTATTGTCCTTCATCTTGATATGAATGGTACTTGACTGAATGTTATTTCGGCCCATGTACTTTTTATTTTTGTCCTGGAGGTAATAAACAGATTCTGCATTTCCTTCCACGAAAATGGTATTTAGATCATTATTTGCAAAATAGGCCACCAGGTCTCTGCCTTTGATCTGATTAAAACGACTCGTATCCACCATTTCAATCATAAAGGAAGAACTTTTAACATCCATTTTATCCAGCTTTTGATTTCGGGTAAAGATCTGAATGAATTCACCTGTTATCTGGGAGCTGTCGAACCATAATACAGGATCTTCATATATCAAAAACGAAGAATCTAAAGTTTGATATGATAATGAGTCACACTTGAGTTTGAAATTAGAGCTAAAAAGCTTGACCTTGAAGTAAGCCAGAACAACGTCATCATCCGTTTCGGGATTTTTAATGATTTTCAATGTATCTGAATGCATAAAAAGCGTATCATCATCCAGGTATTTGATAAAAAGCGCACTATCAGTGATCCAGGTAGTATTTTTTTGTTCATCATGAAAAGATTTATTTCCTGCAATTTCCGTATTGTCATTTTCTTCGAGGATTCTTACACGACCGTTAGCATGGGCATCTCCGGTATTCTCATCATAAAAAAGTCTGTCCCCAAAAATCTTTCTGCTTTTACTAAATACATATGCATTTATTTGGAACACCGCTTTCTTTGCATTGGTATTATACCAACCAGCTTCGCAATAGATTTCAGTATCTTCTCCATTTATTTTTGTAGGACCTAAAAAAGTGGCAATGCGCGTATTGGTATTATATCTGAGTGAATCTGCATGCAGGGTGAAATCAGGATTTTCCAAAACAACGTTTAGCTTAAAGTACATATCTTTTGAAGAGGAATAATAGGTTCCATACCTGCTTGTAAGTGTGTTAGCAGAATCTACAATAGTGGCCCCGCGAGTGTAATAAGCCGTTTTATTCTCCATATTATAGGTAAGATGAGGAGTACTGAGTGTCATATCCTTATCTGACAACACCACATTCCGGTCGACTTCAGCAATTTTGTTTTCCAAATTGTAATGAAGAAAATTACCTGTCAGGCTAAAGTCACTTCCCTGGATAATGCGTACATTATTATAGGCTTCAAAGTAATTTCTGTTTTCAAAATGATAGGCACTGTCACAATGCATTAATGCTCCTTCATGTTCAAGAATAACATGGCCGATCAGCTTCTTGATCTTTTCCTGCCTGTTTTCAATACCCTCCAGGTAATCGGCCTGAATAATTTTCAATTTTTTTATAGGTTGTGCAATTCCCTGAAGATTTACAGCAAGAAGCAGAATAATAAGGATGAAGTATGTAAGAGTTTTCATTAATTGCATATGCTTATGCTAAATTGCAAATTTAGTTCCGAACCACTTTTACCTCTGCAAGTGGATTAAACAGGTATACTCTGTTCGTTTTTAGTTCAATACACTTATATCTTTTCCGTAATTTCTCCTTCTTTTGAAATAATCTCCCATTTCGCCATTCGAATACAGAGTTCATGGGAATATCTTCAATAAATGGCAGCTCGGGTATTTTTTTATCATATTCTTTTAGCAAACGACTGAGTTCGACATCACTGCTGCTCGAGGCTTTGGGATTCAACATATGTTTAGCAAGAAGCTGTCTTAATTCATCGGGAAATATCCCATTCTGCATCAAGGGGTGCATCAGCTTAGAAAAAATATTTTTCCATTCACTGCCATGGGGAGAAACTTTTCGTCCATGAAGTTGCCATGTTTTGAGGTGGGCTATTTCATGGATCAGTGTAATGATAAAGGCATAAGGATTGAGTGCTCCAGAAATATTAATAACCGATGCTTTTTTCTTATTTCCGCCTCTGAATGATCCATGCCTGCTTTTCCGTGGCTTGGTCACATGAACAAGCAGGTTTTGATGAAGGATCAAATCCTCAATATAGGATCTGGTGGAAGGCGGAAGAAACTGATCAAGGGGTTCGAGTGACATCTGCGTCATGTGTTGATCTCATTGATTATTCCTTCTAAATCCAGTTTTTGCTGCTCCCCGCTTTTCATATTTTTCATTGTAAATAATCCCGTTTTAATTTCATCCTCACCTATCATAACCACAAAAGGAATATGGAGTTTGTCTGCATAAGACATTTGTTTCTTCAATTTAACATTTTCAGGATAGAGTTCTGAACTTATTCCGGCTTTTCTGACAGCTTGTATCAAAGGCAAACAATGTGTTGCTTCTTTTTCACCAAAATTGACAAATAATAATTGGGTAGCAAGCATATTATCTTCTGGAAACTGCCCTAATTCAAGGAGCACATCATAAATGCGATCAGCACCAAATGAAACACCTACACCAGATACATCTGGCAGACCAAAGATTCCCGTCAGGTCATCATATCGACCGCCACCACAGATACTTCCTATCTTCACATCCCGGGCAATCACTTCAATGATGGTGCCTGTGTAATAATTCAATCCGCGGGCAAGAGCCATGTCAATATCCACAGGGATCTTACTGCCGGATGATTCCAGGGAATTCAAGATCAGCATTAATTCCTCTATTCCATTTGCTCCGCTTTTGGTATTACCAGCTATGCGGTTCAGTACTTTAAGTTTTTCTTTGTTTGAATGATTCTTGAGAGTAAGCAATGATTTTAACTGCTCAACAGCTACTGCATTCAGTTTTTTTGCAATGAGTTCCTTCTCAACCTGATCAATTCCAACTTTATGCAGTTTATCAATAATTCCTGTTATTTCATTGAATTTATCTGCCTCTCCTATTCCTTCCATGATGCCTAAAAGGACTTTCCTGTGATTGAGTTTGATGGTAATATCTATATGAAGTTTGTTAAAAACATCACAGATTATTTGGATAAGCTCTACTTCATTTAGGAGAGAATCTGAACCAATGACATCAACATCGCACTGGTAAAATTCACGGTATCGGCCTTTCTGTGGACGATCTGCACGCCAAACCGGCTGGATTTGGTAGCGTTTAAACGGGAAAGTTATTTCGTTGAAATGCTCAACAACATACCTGGCAAATGGAACGGTGAGATCATATCTCAATCCTTTTTCTGCAATTTTATCGCTAATTTTAGTGGACTTTCCAGATGCTATTTCGCCTTCGCTTAGTTTTCCTAAAAAATCACCTGAATTCAATACCTTGAAAAGCAATTTATCTCCTTCCTCGCCATATTTTCCAGTGAGTGTGCTGAGGTTCTCCATGGCAGGTGTTTCAATTGCCTGGTATCCATAAAGCTGGAAGATTTTCTCAATGGTATTGAAAATATAGCTTCTCCTGCTGGTTTCCAGTGGATTAAAATCACGAAATCCTTTTGGGGTGGTGGATTTTGCCATAGCATAATTTTATACAAAAGTATTAAAATCTGAGCAGTAGTTAAGCACTGAATTCATCAGAAATTAAATCCTTGTAAAAAGTCTTCCTGACACTTATAACCAAAGTTTACGCTCAAGATATTCTATCAGGAGATGTAATATTTTGATATGAATTTCCTGAATACGATCAGAATAGCCTGTGTATGGCACACGGATTTCAATATCACACAAGGAAGACATCATGCCTCCATCATTACCGGTCAGACCAATGGTTTTCATTTTTTTAGATCGGGCAGTATCTATGGCATTGAGTACATTCTTAGAGTTTCCACTGGTACTGATAGCCAGGAGTAAATCATCTTTTTTTCCAACTGCTTCAATGTATCGGGAAAATACCTGGTCAAATCCGTAATCATTGGCCACGCATGTCAGGTGCGAAGGATCGGAAATAGCAAGGGCAGGAACCGGGTTCCTGTCTTCCCTGAAACGCCCGGTCAGTTCTTCGGCAAAGTGCATGGCATCAGCCATTGATCCGCCATTTCCACAGGAGATGACTTTGTTTTCATTGTTGATACAATCCACCAACAGTTCACCAGCTAACTGAATTTGTCTTAGATTTTTATCATTTGACAAAAATTCATCCAATAGATCCCTGGCTTCTAAAAGTTGTTTTTTTATTTCGTCCATCTTAATTACCTAATGAAAAACCAGCTTCCGGAATTTGTTGTGCTTTAAACTTCTTAAGCCCATTTTGGAGGAAATCTAAAAATTTCAAAATATCTTTATTATAAGCATGAGCAGGAACCAGCTGTTTTTCTTCATGATTCAATATAACATAATAAGGCTGAGCGTTAATACCGAATCTATTGATTTGGAAATCAGCATATTTCCTTCCAATGGTTTTTTTTGTTTTACCGTCATAATCTGAAACGAACCATTCATTTTCAGGTAATTTCTTTTTATCATCCACATAAAGCGCAATGACTACAAAATCTTCTCTCAGCATTTTTAAAACCCGCGGATCAGACCATACACTTGCTTCCATTTCACGGCAATTCACACAGCCATGACCAGTAAAGTCAATAAATACAGGCTTTCCCTGTTCTTTTGCACAGGCTAATCCCTGCTCGTAATCAAAGTAACCCTGCAATCCATGAGGCAGATGCAGGAAATCACCGTATTTAGGTTTTTCACACATTTCCTGTTTATGATCTGCACCATCAGTTTCTTTATTTTCAGACAATATCATTTCTGCATTATCCCGAATGATGTCGTTAAGATCAAAATCGTGTGTATGCTGGGGAGGCAGATAACCTGATAATGCCTTTAATGGAGCACCAAACATTCCGGGTATTAAATAGATGACAAATGAGAATGTGACAATAGCCAGCATCAACCTGGGTACATTTAAAAAAGGCAAATCTGAATCATGAGAGAATTTAAGTTTGCCCAATAAATAAAATCCCAACAGAGTGAAAATAATAATCCAGAGCGCCAGGTAGACTTCCCTGTCCAGAATTCCCCAATGATAGGTTTGATCAGCAATGGATAAGAACTTCAGACCGAGTGCCAGTTCCAGGAAACCCAGGACCACTTTAACTGTATTCAACCAACCTCCCGACTTTGGCATGTTTGCAAGCCAATGTGGGAAAATCGCAAAAAGTGTAAATGGGATGGCAAATGCTATCCCGAAAGCAAGCATTCCCAGCACAGGCTTTAGAATTTCTCCTTCTACCGATTCCACCAACAATGCACCTACGATTGGGCCTGTGCAGGAGAAAGAAACCAATACAGTGGTTAAAGCCATGAAAAATGCACCTGACCATCCGCCCTGATCGGCCCTTTGATCAGATTTTGAGATCATCCAGCTCGGCAGAGTAATTTCAAACATGCCAAAGAACGAGGCTGCAAAAATGACGAAAATAAGGAAGAAAAGGACATTAGGAATCCAATGAGTGCTCAACCAGTTAGCGAAATCAGCTCCGAAAAGTATCGCAACGACTGAACCAATTACAGTATAAATAGCAATAATTGAGAGTCCGAAAATGAAGGCATTTCGCACACCTTTCCGCTTTTCATCATGGCCATGCATAAAGAAAGAAACGGTCATTGGAATCATTGGAAAAACACAGGGCGTTATCAATGCAGCCAGGCCACCCAGGAAAGCTAAAAAAATAAAAGCCCAATCCGTTTTACTGGGTGCTTCTGTTGTAGGGATTACTGTATTGGCCAATTCTTGCTGAGCAGTGATGAATGCAAAGTCAAATTCAAAATCTATTTCTGTGGGAGCCAGGCACTGTTTGTCGTCACAAGTCATAAACTCCAGGTATCCTGTGAGTTTGGTGACATTCTTAACTTTTATTTTCTGAACAAAAATGGCTTCTTGAACGAATGATTTAAGGACCATTTCAAAGTTCGGATCATAGTCTGATAGCACTTCTGAAATTTCTTCCATCTTTCCGATAAATTCAACATCAGGATTTTCCTCGAAAACAAAAGAAGTAGGGATAGGAGTGATAGCTTCCGGATCATCAGTACCAATATATTGTGAATACAAATGCCATTTATCATCAATGGTAGCTTTGAAAATCAATTCGTATTGATCATTAACCACTTCCTTTATCTCCCATTCCCATTTCACTGGTTTAAGTACCTGGGAGAAAATACTGGATGAGGAAAGCAGGATTAAAGTAAATAAAATGAAGAATTTATTTTTTGCCATATGCTTGTGCATTTATTTAAAATTATTTGCTGACCACCTTACCTGCTGTGTTTAGCTCAGTTACCGGACCTAAATGTGCATCTTTAAATTGATCATAAAGCTTCTCCGAATTGCCCATTACAAAAATCTGAAATTCATCCTCTTTGATATTTTTGGAAACAAATTTTTTGAGTTTTCCGCCTTTCGTCTTTTTAACGATTTTGTTTTTCATTACAAAATAATCTTCCGAGCGCTTTTCAATATCGATTATATTTAATAAAATGGCCTTTGAATGGCTTGATTCATATTTGCAGTCTTCCAGGCGGAGATATTGTCCTGCAAAAATCTTTATTTTCTTTTTGTCTGTTTTTACAAGGGCTAAATCATTAATCTGCTTAAGTATTTCTTGTATTCGAATGCTGGTGTTTTCGTTTGTTGTATTGAATTTTAAGTAATATGAATGAACATTTCCGGTGATTTTATCATAAGAACCAAAATCATTGATATCCGTTGTAGCGGCTAAATAATTTTTCAATAAACCATTCTTAATTCCCAGCATGTAGTTAACATATCCAGCCCTCGTGTTTTCAACATCATCAACAGCAAGGTTAAGATAATTGATAAGTATAGTTGCCTTATCGTTTTGCTTGAATTCAGTATAATATAAATGTTTTTCAAAAGGCATTGTATCTCCCGGAATTTGGGCAATCACATCACCTGTTGGTACAGACTGCCATTGCCTGAAATGTTCAATTAAATCAGAAATCTGTCCTTCCGGAGCATTTCCGGTTATAAAAAGCTTGCTCTCGTTTGGATCTAATAAAAAAGGAATGCGGTCCATTAATCTAAAAGAAAGGGTCAATAATTCATCCCTTTTAGTGATGAACACATCCTGGAGCATGTTTTCAACGGGGAATAATCTATTCATAAAAAAGGAAGAAAATAATTGATGCGCATCCAATGAAGGATTGGTGTTTTCGCCCTGTATGTTATTGACCACTCTTTCCATGTCAGCGATTATGGGTTGATTGGATAACACCATCTCCCGCAAGATCTCCTTTATAAAATTGATATTATGGGGAGCGGATTCAACTTCGATGAAAAGATGATTGTTCATGAATTTAAAATCAATGGTACTATTGGTTTGTTTCAATTGGGAAATAATTTCACCATTCATGAACTCGTTGATATATTCTCTGAATATGCCCACAACGATCGAAGGTGTTAGTGGATTTTCAAGTAAAGTACGAATGTTGTTAAAATCAATCATAAGCACTAAACTGAAAAAAGGACTTTCACTATCGGATGAGATCATATATTTCAGGCCATTCTCAAGTTTTTTCGATGTAAAAACAGGGAAAGGATAAACCGGAATTCTTCTCAATTTGGATTTATCTGAAACCGCAGTTGGGAATTTCAGATTAGCGATTTCCTCGGCAGTTGTTGGCTGAACAACTGATTCCAGCTTATGAATTTTATGGTTGTCTATTCCCGCTTTTAATACAGCTTCTCCCTTGGGCAATACACTGACTACAACGGCAGGTTTGTCAACAATAAATTGCTCGCTAACTTCAAATATTTTGGATGCATTCGAAGTCCCAATACTAAATATTTCGTCTGAAAGACTATTTGGATTTTTTAAGTAGAACTCGTATGCTGCAAGTAATTTTGCTTTTTTGGCGCTCATTTCCAGTCCGGATAAAAGTTTCAGAATTTCAAATGATGCCATTGTTTGTAAATTCCGCTCAACTTCAAATTGTCGTTTTTCGAAACTTTTTCTGATGGACTCCAGGTCACCATCTTTGATTTTCAATTGTTCATCGTGCTGGGGCAGAAGAAAACTGTTACGAATGGAGTATTCAACTGTATCTTTTATGGTTTTCAGGCTAACACCTGGTTTCGCAATGATCTCAATTACAAATTCACCCCCAAAACGGTAGCTTTCATGATAAACATGCACATTTTCAGCAAGATTGGCTGAGTATAACAATTTAGATAAACTCCCGCTTTTCCCATCTTCAAGGAAGAGTGCGGCTAATTCCAGTGCAACACTTTCTTGCGTATATTTTGGCAAAGTTGGATAAACCATGCGAAGTACAGGAGTTTTTATTTCTGTATTTTGGAGAAAATTCGTGATATAACGGTTTTCTGTTAATAGATTAATTCCGGAACTGTTCATCAAATCTATTTGCGTACCTACTTGGTCAGCTGGATTGATTGCAGCACTGAACTTTCCAAAATAGTCCGAAACCAAATTCACAGCCTCTTCTGCTTCGATATCTCCCGACACTGCCAGTATCATATTATTGGCTCCAATCCAATCGGAATAGAATTTTTGTATGTCGAAAAGTTCAGCTGATTGGTAATGTTCAGTAGTACCCGTTACCTGCCATGAATAGGGATGAGAAAAAGGATAAAGTGCTCTCCTCGAATAAATTTTTGCATTTTCAAGGCCGTCATTAAATTGTTTGTTCATTTCTTGCTGAACAATAGTTTCAACGGTACTTTGAAAATGGATTTGAGACTGACTTGGAATGAATTCAAATAAGCGTTTTGATTCCCTGGCTAGAGCAGATTCAAATAAGTCAGAAGGGATGGTAATTTCGCACATGGTTTTATCGATCTGAATACCCCATTTATAACTCCCGCCATATTGGGTATAAAAATCAGAATCAATAAGGCCATTCGATTCGTAAAGCAAGTAGGCCATCAAATACATGCTAACCGTTCGATCTGAATAGCTGGCAGATGAACCTAATTGATGAAGAAAATGAAGGCTGACAACCGGATCGGAATGATCTTCATTTATAAGAACGACCAGCCCATTATCCAGGAGGTACTTCTCATTTGAAATTTTTGTAAAGCCGAATTCTTTTTGATTTTCTTTATTTTCCGGGATTTCGACTTTTTTATATTGAGCAAACAGGCTGGTGTAAATAATAATTCCAGAAATGATGAAGGCAAATTTTTTCATAAGTATAATCTATAACAGTTTTTGTGTGAATTTTATAAGTTCACGAATTTGAATTTAATACTTTCTCAATTAGTATTCCAAAATTGTCCATTTTGATAAAGGGTGCAAATTTATCGCTTTATAGTAAATTTTTGAGAAATTCTACCAAATTCAGTATCAAAAAGTAAAATGAAGGTTCCAGGAGGCAAGGATCTGGTATCTAAACTTAAATTATGATCGGAGGCATTTTTGAGCATCTCGTTCTGTTTATGGACTATTTTGCCATCTGAAGAGATCATGCTGAACTGCACCCTTGATGCTTCAAACAAGGTGTAATTGATAGTCAAAATATCATTTGCGGGGTTTTGACTTAAGTGATTCAGTGAAAATTTTCCATCCACTTTACTTATTTCTGCGATACTCTGAGGGTTATGTTCTAATTCTGAAAATGCCACATACACATCTAAATCGCCATTTCCTTTTCTTCCATCGGCCCAAACAGGAATGGCATAAGCACTGCTTGCTAAAACCTGGTTGTATTCGCCGATACCAAACAAATTGTTTTTACTTCCAATACTCCGAAAATCAGTAAATGCGGAACTTACATTTACATTGGTGGTGAACGATTGTCCTCCATCGAAGGAATAAGCGAGGTAATATTGAGTGATTTCATTATTTTCATTGGAGATGGAGTGCCTGCTATCATACCAACCTATCACCACTACTCCATTTTCGTTTACATAAATATTGGAATAAAATTGATCTTTTGCGACATTTCTTTCATCATCATTCACCAGTATGGGAGTGGTCCAGGTGCTTCCCCCATCCGTTGATGTTGAAAAATAAACATCTGAGCCGGAATTCTCATCAGTGGTGATTCCCTTTGCAGTCCAGGTAATATAAATATTTCCCGAATGCAAAGAATTGCTTTTGTCAATTGCTATATAGGGTGCAGGGTATAATCGTGAATTATTTAATGGTGGACTTTTTATGCCGGTGATGGCATCAGGCAGCAGGAAGTTGCTTATCAATACAGGTGAACTGTAACTTACTCCTCCATCTTTAGAAACAGAATGCCAAAGAGATCTCATATCATCACAAAATGTCACATGGACATAACCATTCAGATCAACAGCCACATTGCTGAACTGAACTCCGGAGAAAGAAGCATCTGAAATTTCAACCGGGTCTAGATCAAACTCTGTACTGTCTGCTTGCTTTCGATGAACTACAATCCGGATTTTTCCGCTTTGCATATTTGCTTTCAGATAAGATACATAAAGGTTCCCATGATAAGAGCCATTGCTCTGATCAGTATCCATCCACTGTTTATCTGAAATGGTTGTTAGTGTAAAAAGGGATGTCCCGGAAGAATGACATATATAATTAGAATCGGTTGTTAACCAGGTATTTCCGCCATCTTCCGAATAGGTCCAAAGCAGAGACCAATGATAAGAAGTTGCGCTTGTTCGGTAGAGGCTGATCCAGCTAAAGTATAATTTGCCATTCGCATCAAAAGCAAAAACAGGATCTCCTCCGCCTATAACAGTTGCATTTTGGTCATTTGGGCGGGCATTATAGGCACTTTCATTCCAGCTTTTGCCAAAATCCTTGCTGTAAAAAATGGGCAAAGTATAACCACCAAAAGGGATGAGCCGGATAGGGCTTAGTACAATGTTGTTTGAATCCATAGGATTTAGGGCTGCATGCACTTCAGATTCGGCAATGGAGGTGTCGGTGATTTGAGTTTCAATACCAGCAGAACGCCTGAAATGAGATTTGCCGTTTTTCCAGATTCTTTCAGTCTCGATAAAACTTCCTAATTGTTCAGGTTTAATCCTGAGTTTTTCATGAACAATTTCTCGAATGTATTCTTGGCTTTGCTCTTTTTGTTCATAATTTTGAGCCTGATTAATACTGGGAATGAGCAGATAACAAGCTAACGCGCTCAGGCTAATTAATAAGTGAAGTCTATTCATTGAATGATTTTATGCTATTGAATTGACAAATTTAGTTCTATCTTTACAAATCCCATAATGATTAATGCTAAAGCGATAAACTAATTCTATGATTTCAACCCCATTTTCAGATGAATATTTCATGAACAAAGCTTTGGAAGAGGCAGGTGTAGCTAGTGAGGAGGGGGAAGTTCCAATTGGGGCCGTGTTGGTTGTCAATAAAAGGATCATTGGCCGTGGACATAATCAAATCGAAAAACTTCATGATATAACTGCACATGCTGAAATCATTGCTTTATCAGCCGCTTCCAATCATCTGGGATCAAAATACTTGAAAAACTGTACACTTTATGTAACACTTGAACCATGTGCAATGTGCGCTGCAGCAATTAATGCTGCACAAATTGAAACCCTGGTTTTTGGAGCGAATGATCCTAAAAAAGGCTACCAGTTGTACAAACCGAAATTAATTCACCCAAAAGTGAAAATAAAAGCCGGAATTATGAAGGAAGAGTGCATCCAGGTTTTGAAAGATTTCTTCACAAAAAAAAGGACTAAAAATGACAATAGATCCAAAAATTATTGAATTTTTTAACAAGAGGAAAAAAGTATTTATTACCACCCATGTGAGGCCGGACGGGGACGCTGTTGGATCTTCACTGGCATTATTTCATTTTCTTCGCTTGCAGGGTCATTACGCTATGCTTTCCTTTCCATCCATGTTTCCCGATTTTCACAAATGGTTTCCCGGAATTGAAGAAGCTCTGATTTTTCCTCATAAACAAAGCCGGATCAAGCAGTTTTTAGAAGGTGCTGACTTAATTATTGCAGTTGATTTTAATGATTTGAAAAGAAATGCTGAATTAGGGAAATATCTTAATGAATTAAATGTTGCTAAAATGCTGATCGACCACCATCCAAATCCTGCAAATGGATTTGCTTTCAGTGTTTGGAATACGGCCTATTGTGCAGCGGGCGAAGCTGTTTTTGACCTAATTGAAGCGATTGATAAAAATGCACTGAAAGATCAGAAAATTGCAAGTTGCCTGTATGCAGCGATCATTTCAGACAGTGGCTCCTTTCGCTTTCCTGCGGTTACTGAAAAAACATTCGGGATTGCATCAAAGCTGTTGGCATCCGGAATCGATCACAGCCAAATTCAGAGAGATGTATATGATAATTTTACAGAGCGCAGACTGCGTTTCTGGGGTCATTGTGTGACAGAAAAAATGGAAATTCTGGAAGAATTCAATGCAGCCTTCATCCCGATTACAAAAGAAGATTTTTTAAAATTTGGAACGAAAGCTTCTGATACTGAAAACCTGGTAAATTTTCCAATGAGTATTAAACATGTAAATATTTCCGTCATTTTGGTCGAACACGCTGACTTCATTAAGTTCTCTTTCCGGTCAAAAGATGATTTTCCAGTTAATGAATTGGCGGAAAAATATTTCAATGGTGGAGGGCATGTGAATGCTGCCGGGGGTGAAAGCAAGTCAAATATGGAGACTGCCATCCAGGAATTAAAAGACAGCCTGAAAATGTGGTCGAAAGGGATTTAAAAAATCAGGGGGCAATAATATCAGATTTCGGGAAATATCAGCCTAGTCCAGGTCTCTGGAATGCAGATCATGACCCATTTTATCTTTTTTAGTTTTGAGGTAGGTATGGTTGAACTGGTTAGGTTCAATTTCGAGTGCCACATGATCCACGATATTTAATCCATAGCCCTGCAATCCGATTCGCTTGGCAGGATTGTTAGTAATCAGTTTGATCTTATTGATTTGAAGATCACGGATTATTTGGGCACCCACACCATAGTCCCTTTCATCAGGGCTGAAACCTAAATGAAGATTTGCTTCCACAGTATCCAGTCCACTTTCCTGCAGTTTATAAGCTCTCAGTTTATTGATGAGGCCAATTCCGCGTCCTTCCTGGTTCATGTAAATGACCACTCCTTTTCCATCTTTTTCAACCATTTCCATTGCTTTATGCAGTTGCGGGCCACAATCGCAGCGGAAAGATCCAAAAATATCTCCGGTAACACAGGATGAATGCACCCTCACCATCACTACTTCATCAGGATTCCACTTACCCTTGACCAAAGCCAGGTGTACTTCGTTGGTTGTTAGCTGTTTATAGGCAACCACCTCAAAACTCCCGAATTCTGTAGGAAGGTCCACATCAATGAGTCGTTCAATCAATGAATCTTTGGACAGTCTGTACTCGATTAATTCTTTAATGGAGATTATTTTCAGATCGAATTTTTTGGCTATTTCTTTCAGTTGTGATAACCTGGCCATCGAACCGTCATCGTTCAATATTTCCACTAAAGCACCAACAGGCTCAAAGCCTGCAAGCCGGGCCAGGTCGATAGTTGCTTCTGTATGTCCGGCTCTTCTTAAAACACCGCCTTCCTTTGCACGCAGAGGAAAAATATGTCCGGGTTTGCCAAAATCATCCGTAGTTGTTTCAGAAGCAATCAACGCTTGTATTGTTTTTGCCCGGTCGGATGCAGATATTCCGGTAGTGCAACCGTGGCCTATGAGGTCGATAGAAACTGTAAATGGAGTTTCATGCAAGGCTGTATTGTTGGTCACCATGAGCTCAAGACCTAACTGATCTGCTCGAGATTCAACAATAGGCGCGCAGATTAATCCACGACCCTCTTTGGTCATGAAATTGATCAGCTCAGGGGTGATGTTACGGGCAGCAGTAACAAAATCTCCTTCATTTTCCCTGTCTTCCTCATCCACGACTATGACTAGTTTGCCTTGCCTGATGTCTTCAATTGCCTCTGTTATTTTGTCTAACATTTCACTGATACCTTTGTGTGGGTTGCCAAATATTTGATTTAACCCCTTCAATAAATCTGATAAAGCCTATCAATAATGCCAAATTCATTAAATAAAAATGGCTGATAAAACGCAGCAAATTTAAGTGAAGATTAATACTGCGCAAGAAAGCATCGATAAATGGTATGATGATTAAAATAATTTGTCCAATCATCGTAATCTTAAAAAAGAATCCACTTTGAAACAGGAATACATTTGAAATAAAAATCAACAGGAGCAGAAATGGTCCCAGCCAGCGTAGTATTTTATGGGAAAAGAAACTGAACGATACGCCTGAGAATATGGGAAATAAAAGCTTCCAGTACCTGAACAGGTTTTGAAAATTTCCTATTGAAATTCTCACTTTACGCCTGAATTCTTCTGTTATTTTATTGGAAATATCTTCATAACAAATGGCCTTCAGTTCATTGATGCATTTCCCTTTATTTTCTATGACATTCATTGTAATATAAAAGTCATCCATAAAAAAACGGGGAGGAACCGGTGCATAGTAGTGCGAACGTAAAGAATAACAACCGCCAAAGGCCCCAACCATAGATCCCCAGAGTATTCCTTCCTGGTATTTGATCAGGTTTTCCCTGCTAATATATTTTTCCTCCTGTATGGAAATCCCATCTTTTCTGAACCTGGAATTAATGATATTTCCCCCAACAAGTGCAATATCCGGGTTTTTATAATGCTTAACAAGTTGATAAATCGTATCCTTTTCAAAAATGACATTTGCATCGGTTAAAATATAAATTTCATTGGATGTACTTTTAACTAATTCATTAATAATGAAGGATTTACCGGACCTGGCTGGGAATTCAAAAAGTTTAAGGTTTGAATAATTACTTGCAAGGCCCTTAATTATTTCATTTGTTCGGTCAGTTGATGCGTCCGATCCTATTAAAAATTCAATTTTATCCAGGGGATAATTGCATTCAAAAGTTTTCCTGATCTTTTCCTCGATGACCAATTCTTCATTGTAAGCTGCAAGCAATATGGAAATAGCGGGCAATTCTAATTCGTTTCGGGTATATGTAAATTTATTTTGTTTTTTATTGCGTGACATCAAGGAAATTATCCATGGATAAAACAAGTAGGATTGCAAAATGCAAAAAATACTCAATATAAAAACTAATTCCCAAAGCATTTTCACTTGTGCTTAATTGTATTTTTATTCAATTCCTTTAATTCTGATAAAAGATGATCAATAATTTTTTTATTATCATAATTTTCTTTCACGAATGCAATTGCTTCCTGTCCAATTTTACGGGCCAAATCCTTATCTGACTGCAATAAGCGGATTTGTTCCAGGAATTCATCCCGATTATTTGCGATCAGTATATTTTTTCCATTCTCACAGCCAATTCCTTCAGCTCCAATGCTTGTTGAAATAATGCATTTGCCTAATGCCATTCCTTCCACCACTTTAATTCGCATTCCACTTCCTGATAATAATGGAACAATCATAATCTCATTTTCATTTATGAAGGCATGGGCATTTTCTACTTCACCTAGCAGTTTTACTCCTTTGATCTCTTTCGATCTCAGGGAAGAAGGCATATTGCGCCCTGCAATATGAAAATGAAGATGGGAATATTCCCGGAAAATGACAGGCCAGACGTCTGTTAAAAACCATTCAATTGCTTCGATGTTGGGTAGCCAGTCAAGTGCTCCCAAATGAAACAAAGTGTTTGGTTTTATTTGCTTTCTATCAGCTACGAATTGGTCAAAATCAATACCGGATGGAGTGATGATTATGGGGGTTTTACACCCATTTTTCTCAAAAAAATCAGCGTCTACAGATGTGATGGATGCAATAGCGTCAAAATCATTCAGGATTTTAATCTCATATTTTTTTAACCTGCTTACCATCACATCCAGGAAATACTTTTTCAATCCATTCGATTGAACAGCCAGGCGCTTCCATATTAAATGCTCGACATTATGTGATCGAAGCACTACCATGGCTTTACTGTATTGACGAATCACAGGCAAATACATGCTTACTTTCAGGCTTTCAATAAGGATGATGTCAAAAGTATTATCTTCAAGTAATTGACGAAGTTTCGTCTTGAAGTTATTGTCAAGGTATCGAGACAGGTAATATGGCTTTTTTGTGAACAGATTCCGAAAAGCACCCATCGTAGTAATATCACTATTAATTCTCTGGCTATGAATTTCAGCAAGGTTTTTAACAGCTAAGGGAAGTTGGTCTAGATCTAAATCATGTTTGCTGGTTAAAGGAACAAGAAGTGTCATGTCAGCACAGGCATCTGCTAATCCTTTGGTCATGTTAAACATGGCAATTGCTCCACCATCTTTTAGTGGATAAGGCATTCGAAAGCAAAGCTGTAATATTTTCATTTTCTTGCGCTGAACAATCAATCAATCAGCTTCTTGCAAAATTAACTGAAATTAATTGGGTCATTGTTTATTTTTAATTTGTTTGATATCCATACCCTAAATCGCTCATATCCTTCATTACTGAATAATCTGGAATCAGAGTTTGCTTTTATGGTTAAAAACAAAGCAACTGGTGTGAGTACCATCACAGGCAACCACATACCAAACCAGGGATCCACAATGGATTGTTTAGCTAATTTTTCACCAGTCATGGAGATAATATGGAATGAAATGAAAAGGATAATTGACACCACCGTGGGCATACCAAATCCACCTTTTCGAATAATGGCTCCCATGGGGGCTCCAATTAAATACAAGAGCAAAATAACAATGGATAAAATTATTTTTCGATGCCACTCAATCTCATATCCAATGTTTGATAATCTCAACATGCTGATCATACTTGCAGGTGATGATACAAGGTGTTTTGCCGTTCTTGAATTAGCCAGTGCCCTACGGTAAACATTCTCTTTATCAGGCAACCTTAAAAGCATAATCATGCTGTCTAAGTTCAGGTCCAGGCTATCCTTCCTGACTCCTACAAAAGAACTGTCTTTGAGGAAATACAAATAAGGTTGAAGATATTTCTTTGTTTTAGGTTTTATATCTGCGATTTCTATGCTTATGGAATCCTGTTTTTCGCTCAACTCATTCATTTTAAGCATCTTGTAATTCCCTTTAAATAATTGCACATCTGAGCGATCAAATTTAAAGGAGGATAGATCAAAAACAATCCGATATTCTTTGAAAGCCAACTGGCTGTGAGGAAGTGTTTGATTGGCGTTTTTTAACGAGCGGATTTCTTCATATCGATGTCCGTTAAAAAGTGTGAGACTAAGCGAATTTTCTGCTTCATTATGCTTCATTTTACCTTTTTCAGCACGAATTACAATCAAGTTCTCAGAACCAGTGGTATGATCATAAATCAGCACATCATAGATATCCTCTCCATTTTTATCTTTCTTCCCGACCCGGATATTATATTGATCAATCCCATTATAAAAAAGACCATCCTTCAGATCAAAGGAAGGTTTTTTCTCCTGTACATCATAAAGTAATGTACCAAATTTTAAATTGGCATTCGGCAGGGTGTAATTTGAAAAGAGAAATGCTCCTGAGCCAATAAATAACATGGAAATCAATAAAGGGATCATGATGCGAACCAATGACACACCTGATGATTTAAATGCCATCAGTTCATTATTCTCTGCCAATCCGCCAAAAGTCATGATGGATGAAAGTAATACAGCTAAAGGGAGTGCCAGTGGAACAAGGTGAGCCGATGCGTAAAAAAGAAGCTCCGTAATGATGTACCATTCAAGTCCTTTCCCTGCCAGTTCGTCTACATATTTCCAGAGAAATTGCATAATTAGTACAAACAGGGCAATAAAAAAGGTAATAATGAATGGTCCTGTGAAATGTCTAAATGATAATTTTATCAGTTTACTCACAAATCATATTAATCAAAAATTAGTGCAAGTTAGTTTTTTCCTTTCTAATTTGCTTCTCTGCCAGGCTGTTAAATGGTATAGTTGTTGTCATTGCAGGTTCTATGTTAATGGTAAATCAAAGCTGTATTATCTGATTCAGAATGTTTAATTTTGTTTTAAATAATAAAGTTCAGTTAATATTTAAATACAGTTAATCAAAAAATTGCAATGGCTATTACTCTGGCAAAGGTTATAAACACAGTATTTGGGAGTAAATCCGAACGTGATGTGAAAGAAGCCACTCCTTTTGTAAATAAAATCAATGAGTTTTATGATACCTACCACTCGCTCTCTGATGATGATTTAAGAGCGAATACCACCATTTTTAGAAATCGAATTAAAGAGCATCTGAAATCCATTGATGATGAAATTGCCAGGATCAGGGGATCTATTGAAGCCAACCTGGATATGGAGCCTGAAGTAAAGGAAGACCTGTATCGCGATATTGACAAACTGGAAAAGGACAAAAATGAGGAACTGGAAACTGTTCTGAAACAAATCCTGCCTGAAGCATTTGCCACCATGAAGCAGGTAGCAAAACGCCTGACAGATAATAAATTGCTTATTATACAGGCCAATGAAAGAGATAAAGAATTAGCAGTTTCGAAAGATTTTGTCACCATAAAAGGAGACAAGGCTTACTATGCCAATGAATGGGATGCAGCAGGAGGAATGATTAAATGGGAAATGATCCATTATGATGTTCAGCTCATTGGTGGTGTAGTACTCCATGACGGGAAAATTGCTGAAATGGCAACCGGTGAAGGAAAAACCCTGGTTTCAACATTATCTGCCTATCTCAATGCTTTGTCAGGAGAGGGTGTTCATATTGTAACTGTGAATGATTACCTGGCCAGACGAGACTGTGAATGGAATGCTCCTTTGTATGAATTTTTGGGAATTACGGTTGACTGTATAGAATATCATAAACCCAATTCAGCCGAAAGAAGGAAAGCCTATCGAGCAGATATAACCTACGGAACAAATAATGAATTCGGCTTTGATTATCTGAGAGATAACATGGCTCGAAATCCTGAAGATTTAGTTCAGAGAAAACATCATTATGTGATGGTGGATGAGGTGGACTCTGTTTTGGTGGATGATGCAAGAACTCCATTAATTATTTCAGGTCCTACAACCAATACAGAAAAAGATCAGGAAAATTTCCTGGAACTTAAACCCAGGGTTGAAAAATTATTGCGCTACCAAAAGGATTATGTGAATAAAGCGCTGAATATCGCAAAAACATCTTTATCAAAATCGCTTGATCATAAAGAAACAAGCGAACCAGCCATGATGCTTTTGCGCTCGTTCAGGGGTTTGCCCAAAAATAAGGCAATTATTAAATTTTTAAGTGAAACAGGCATCAAAAGCTATTTGCAAAAGGTAGAGAATCATTTTATGCAAGAACAATCAAAGCATATGCCTGAGATCGATAAAGAACTTTTCTTTGTAATTGATGAGAAAAACAATTCCATCGAATTAACTGACAAGGGAATTGAAGCGATCACTTCCCAGGGAGAAGATGCTACTTTTTTTGTGTTACCAGATGTGGGAGGTGAAATATCTGCAATAGACAATTCGGATTTAGCAGACGAAGAAAAAATAGCGAAAAAAGACAAACTGCTGATAGATTTTTCAATTAAATCTGAGCGAATCCATATCATCAACCAATTGTTGAAAGCTTATACCCTTTTTGAACTGGATGTAGAGTACATTATTGGAGATGGTAAAGTCAAAATTGTGGATGAGCAAACAGGTCGTGTTCTTGAAGGCAGAAGATATTCTGATGGTCTGCACCAGGCTATTGAGGCAAAGGAAAATGTAAAAATTGAGAAACTAACACAGACATACGCTACCATTACACTTCAGAATTATTTCCGGATGTATCATAAGCTTTCCGGGATGACAGGAACAGCCGAAACGGAAGCAGGTGAATTCTGGCAAATTTACAAACTGGACGTGGTAGTAATTCCCACCAATGAGCCTGTTGTTCGTGATGATAGAGAGGATTTAATCTATAAAACAGTTCGGGAAAAGTACAATGCGGTTGTTGAAGAAATCGAAACCCTAGTAGCGAAAGGAAGACCTATTTTAGTCGGAACAACATCCGTTGAAATTTCTGAATTATTAAGTAAGATTCTCACCAGGAAAAAGATAAAGCACAATGTACTGAATGCCAAACAGCATCAGCGGGAGGCTGACATCGTTGCCGAAGCAGGGCAGGCAGGGGCTGTGACAATTGCCACTAATATGGCAGGTAGAGGTACTGATATAAAATTAGGCAAAGGTGTTGTAGACGCGGGAGGTTTAGCTATAATCGGTACCGAAAGGCATGACTCCCGGAGAGTCGATCGCCAGTTGCGAGGTCGTGCCGGTCGCCAGGGAGATCCAGGTTCATCTCAATTCTATGTGAGTTTGGAAGATAACCTCATGCGCTTATTTGGTTCTGAAAGAATCGCGAAATACATGGATAGATTAGGTCTGAAGGATGGCGATGTAATTCAGCATTCCATGATTTCCAGGAGCATTGAGAGGGCGCAGAAAAAAGTAGAGGAGAATAATTTCGGAATACGAAAGAGATTACTCGAATATGATGATGTCATGAATTCTCAGCGTGAAGTAATTTATTCACGCAGAAGAAATGCCCTCTATGGAGATCGTTTGGAAGTGGATATTAACAACATGCTTCGGGATTTTTGTGATGATTTAATTGATAATCACAGAGATACAGGCGATTTTGACTCCTTTAGCCTGGACATTGTGCGATTTTTTGCAACGCAAAGCCAGATAACAGCAGCTGAATTTCGCGAAGAAAAACATCAAAGTTTAGCGGATAAACTCTTTTTAAATCTAAAGGAAGCATATAACAGGAAAGTCAGCAGCATTGCAGATAAAGCATTTCCTGTCATTAAACGGGTTTATGAGGATCGCGGTAAGGTGCTGAAATACATTGTGGTACCTTTCTCCGATGGGAAAAAAGTGGTTGATGTATTGGTTGATCTGGAAAAAGCATACAAAACAAGTGGGAAGGAAATACTGAAGTCGTTTGAGAAAATGACTACCCTGGCTTTGATCGATGATCATTGGAAAGAGCATCTTCGTGAAATGGATGAATTAAAGCAATCTGTTCAGAATGTGACCTATGAACAAAAAGATCCCATTTTGATTTATAAACTGGAATCTTTCAAACTATTTGAATCAGTTTTGGGCAATGTGAGCCGCGAAGTGCTCCCTATGATTTTTAAAGGGGATATACTGACCCAGGATCCGGATGATGTGTCAGAAGGAAAAGCCAAGCGAGGAGCCGGATTAAGCAACCTGAAAGAATCCAGGCCACAGGATTTTGAAGGAACTAAAGCACCTGTAGGCGCAACAAATACTGAAGAAAAAAGAGTCCCCGTTAGGGTGGAAAAAAAAGTAGGTAGAAATGACCAATGTCCTTGTGGCAGTGGGAAAAAATATAAGATTTGTCATGGAACATAAAGGGAATATACCGATTTCTCAATACATCGAGCATACATTTCTGAAACCGGAGGCATCAAAAGCGGATATTGAAAAGCTATGTCTTGAAGCAATCGATTTTGATTTTGTCGGGGTTTGTGTACCCCCCTACTATGTTAAATTGGCAAGTGCCGCACTCCATGATAAAAAACAAAAAGTAATTACAGTGGTTGGTTTTCCGCTGGGATATAATTCAATTTCTGCAAAAATTGAAGAAAGTAAAAAATCAATTGAAGACGGGGCTGATGAAATTGATATGGTCATGAATATAGCAGCCTTCAAAAGTGGTGATTATGGACATGTAAAAGATGGGATAGAAAGTGTAGCCACCTTTTGCCGGCTGAAAGCCAAACCCTTGAAAGTGATAATTGAAACCGGTTTGCTAAGTGAAGAAGAAATCAAGAAAGCTTGTGAAATTTGCGCTGAAGTAGAAGTGGACTATGTTAAAACATCAACAGGTTTTAATGGAGGTGTTAAAATCGAGGATTTAAAATTAATGCGGGAGTGCCTGCCTGAAAAGATAAAGCTGAAAGCTTCAGGAGGAATTCGTGACGAAAAATTTGCAAAAAAACTGATCAGGGCTGGTGCTAATCGCCTGGGAACATCGGCAGGGATTCAAATTGTCAATGGTGAAAAAAAATAAAATGATTAAGCACTCACTTCTTTTAATATTATGTGTTTTTATGTCATTTTCTTTATGGGCACAGTCAGATAGTGTAAAGCCCTTTAAGCCAGGCAAGGTGATTATATATCAGGATGTCCGGCTTGACACACTGATACAAAGAATTTATACTGCGAATGAAAATAGCCCTAAAATACCCGGTTATAGAATCCAGATTTATTCTGGATCAAATCGTACGATCGCGAACCAGGTCAAAGCAAAATTTATGGTTGAATATCGCGGGGAAAGAGCCTATTTGCTTTATAATCAGCCTTATTTTAAAGTGCGGGTTGGTAATTTCAGATCAAAAACTGAGGCCTTGAAATTATATACTGCTTTACTGGCAAACGAAAACTATAAAGCAGTTTTGATTGTAAGTGATGAAATTGACTTGCCGGATCTAAACTAATATCCACTAGATGAAGTCAACAATTAAACATCTTGTCGATCAGTTTTATCCAGATGTGCTTCGCATCAGGAGATATTTACATGCACATCCCGAGCTTTCTTTTGAGGAAAAGAATACCTCTGTTTTTATTTCAAAAGAATTAAAAAAGTTAAAGATCCCCTTTGAAAAATATGAGAAAAATGCTTTAGTTGGATTTATTAAGGGGAAACAATTATTGCCGGTTATTGCCCTGAGGGCGGATATGGATGCCCTTCCTGTTCTTGAAAAAAATGATGTGGAATATTGCTCTACTCAAAAAGGAGTGATGCATGCATGTGGTCATGATATGCATATGGCGGCTTTGCTAGGTGCTGCGCGAATTTTAAAGCAGATAAGTCCGGAATTAAAAGGCAGCATTAAACTGATTTTTCAACCAGCCGAAGAAAGAATTCCGGGGGGAGCGAAAGCAATGATTGAGCAAGGTGTGCTGACAAATCCTGAAGTTAGTTTTATCTTTGGCCAACATGTATTACCTGATCTGGAAAGTGGTAAAATAAGCCTGAAAGCGGGGCCAGTTATGGCTTCCAGTGATGAAATTTATATTACTGTAAAAGGAAAAGGCGGGCATGCAGCCGTGCCAGATAAGCTGGTGGATCCTATAAAGATTGCCGCTCAATTAATTTTAAACCTGCAGCAAATTAATGCTGAACTGGCACCAGTAAATATTCCTACTATATTGTCTTTCGGCAGATTTATTGGAAATGGTGCAAACAATATAATACCTGATGAAGTGAAAATAGATGGCATATTCAGAACTTTTGATGATAAGTGGAGGAGAAAAGCACACGACCATATCAGGCAAATTGTTTCAAGCACTGTGGATGCTGTTTCCGGAGCGTCTGCAAATTTAGAGATCAGGAACGGTTATCCTGCTCTGTACAACGATCCGTCTTTATACAAAGATGTGAAAACAGCGGCTCTGGAATATTTAGGCGGGCAGCAGGTAGAAGAATTGGATCAAAGAATGACGGCTGAAGATTTTTCTTACTTTGCACAAGCAAAGCCCTCTGTTTTTTACAGGTTGGGTGTATTTAGCAAAAAAATGAATAATGATTCTCCACTTCATTCTGCCCTGTTTAATCCGGATGAATTGGCATTGAAAACCGGAATGGGATTTATGGCATTTCTGGCGTATCATAAATTGATGGATGAATAAGATTTTTAAAATATACTTATTTAGTGTTGGAGGATTATTCTTATTCTTTAATCTCTTTTCTCAGGATATTCCTGAAGGTGGTGTGTCAAAAAAAGGTTGTTTCATGCATGAAATGACCCAAATTAATAAGCATCGTTTTGTCCCCACTAATTCCATTTATTACAGGAATTATGAAGCCTTTAACGAAGATGAATATTACATCATTCCCTGTGTAGTGCATGTAATTCATGATGGAGGAGATGAGAATATTTCAGATCAAAAGATTAAAAGCCAAATTGATATTTTAAATGAAGATTATGGTCATTATGGAGTTCATAACCTGGATGCAAGAGGTGAAGATGCTAAAATACGCTTCTGCCTGGCCAGTCGTGATCCAGATGGTGTTGCAAGCACGGGGATAAACAGAATACAATCGTCTTTTACAGATCTTGACTCGGAGGATGAAATGGCCACTAAAAACCTGAGTTATTGGGATCCGCATAAATACCTGAATCTCTGGATTGTTAAGTCCATTGATAACAACCCTCAACTCCTGGGATACTCCTATCGTCCAACGCTGTCCGGAGGACCTGACTTCAATGGGGATGGAATTGTGTTAACTTACAAATATGTGGGGAAAACAGCAACAGGATATAATAATCTGGGAAGGACTGCTACACACGAATCAGGTCACTATTTTGACCTGATGCATGTTTGGGGAGGTGATGATTTTGCTGAAGGAGAAGGTGATTGCAACGATGATGACCAGATTTACGACACACCAAATTGCTCAACAACTTTTCATTCCCATCCCAACAATTCATGTCCTCATCCCAGGCAATGTAATAACGTACGTTTAATCGAGGATTTTATGGATTATTCCTATGATGCCTGTATGAAACTTTTTACACCGGGGCAAAACGAAAGAATGCGCTTAATCATCCAGAATTATCGTTCAGAATTGGTGAGTTATAATAACATGATTATTACAGGCTGTGAAAAAATATACGACTCTCTGAATTCAAATTCAAGGGTAGATATACGAACATCCCCTACACAAAACAAGGTGATTTTTAAAACACATTTCAGTAAGGGTACTTCGGATTTGATATTTAACCTCTACGACATCACGGGAGCTTTACTAAAAAAAGAGATCATAACTGGCATTGGAAAACAAACCATCCCTTATGATTTAATTGAACTTCGACCTGGCATTTACATCATTACAGGGACATTTGCCGGGGAGAGCTTCACTCACAAATTACTAATGTACTAAAATCGTAGTTTTCAAATCTTTCCAAAGTTTAGAACTTTGGAAAAGATTAAATTCCAAATAAAACCAAAAATTTTTCGCAGATGGTGGTGGCCGAACTGAAGTCGCACTAACACTGAAAGATAAATTTTTTGAATAAACCGAAACTTATAATTCTTTACTATCTGCTACAATATCCAGCACCTTTTGTGCAAGCATCTTCATCTGTTCGGTGTAATTTGAAGCGGCTTCTCCGGTGGCTCTGTTTGCCAGTACAAGATCGACTGTTATAGCATGATGGCCCATTAATTTCGACAAACCATAAATGGCTGAAGTTTCCATTTCAAAATTCAATACTTTCTGGTTTTTATATTCAAAATTTGCCAGATGATCATTTAAGTCCGGGTATGCAAGAGCAGCCCTGACTTCCCTGCCCTGAGGCCCAAAAAAGCCAGGAGCAGTCACAGTAATGCCATGATAAAAGTCTCCTTGAAAAAATTGTTTCAATTGATTTGAACAGCTGTAGAGGTAAAATGAAATCCTCGAATCATTTTTAAGAAGATGTTGCTTCAGCCGATCATACAATTCCATTTCATCAGCGGTATAATTTCCTTTGTAAAATTTCAATAAATTGTCGAATCCAAGTCCGTAATCTGAAACAATGAAAGAGTTAAGCGGAATTTCATGGTGCAATGTGCCACAAGTCCCGATTCGGATGAAATTTAACGAGCTCAATTGGTCTTTAATAACTCGTTTTTCAAGGTTTATATTGACCAGGGCATCTAATTCATTTATCACAATATCTATGTTGTCAGGTCCGATTCCTGAAGATACTACGCTGATTCTTTTATTCTTGTAATAGCCTGTATGACTGTAAAACTCCCTTTTGTTTTTCTTAAGCTCAATGGTATCGAATAAACTACTGATCAAGGGAACCCGGTCTTTATCACCAACCAAAATAATAGTGTTCGAAATATCTTCTGGTTTTAAATTCAGATGGTAAACGCTCTTATCAGCATTCAGGATTAACTCTGATTCAGGAATATATTTCATAGTCAAATCATGATTTTGCGAAGATAGGAGAAAATAGAGTAATTGCGAAATAGATAAAATTAGGAATAAGAATGAGCGTATAGCAGCAAATTACAAAAAAATACAATTCAAATTACGTACAGGTTAAATACTGATATTGTGTTTTACCAACATCTTTCTCAGGTTCAGCAGCGCATAGCGCATCCGACCTAAAGAGGTGTTGATGCTGACATTGGTGAGATTTGATATTTCTTTAAAACTAAGATCTGCGTAGTGCCTAAGGACCAGTACTTCCTTTTGTTCTTTCGGCAGGCTCTGGATCAATCTTTTCAATACAACAATGGTTTCGTCCTGAATGATCTCATCTTCACGATTTTCCTGGACTATGCGTAGTGAGGACATCAGATCATTTCCATTGCTGTCAGTAATGACTGGCATTTTGCTGGTTTTTCTGAAATGATCAATGACAAGGTTTCTGGCGATTCGAACCACCCATTGATAAAACTTGCCCTCTTCTTTATATTTTCCGTTTTTTAAGGTGTTAATCACCTTTACAAACGTATCCTGGAAAACATCTTCGGCAAGCGTTCTGTCTTTAATAAGAAAAACAATGTAGGAATATAGCTTATTCTGGTATCGGTTGATAAGCATTCTCAAACAATCTTCATTGCCATTCAAATAATTTTGAATGAGTTTTTCGTCACTGATAATGGCTTTACGCATACCTCTACAATTTTTAGGCGTGAAATTAATATGTAATTAATCTAGTGTAGAGGTTGTTCGAATGCTTAAATTTAGGTGGTTTACTATCTTATTTTATACTACCAAAGTACAACATTAATTAAAGGAAACCAAATATTTCGCTAATTTTTTGTTTAATTGTTCCTAATGCGTATTTCAGCATAATAAAGAAAAATTTAAATTTTAGTTTTATTTTTTGTTTTGTGAACAAATTAACAGGACATAAATATTTAGTTATGACAAGGTTAGAATTAAATATTTTTGCTGCAGGATTAATGCAATTGCTTAATCCGGCTGTGGTCTGTAGCCTTGGTTTGATGTAGCTTTGTTAACTTTGCAGCAGTGGAATGCCTTTGTAGCAGACCGAGATTATGTCACAACAAATAGTAGAATCATATAATAATACGAAGGATTTAGAGGGCTATAACCATAAGTCTCATCTCTTAATCAAAAATGCACACCAGAATAATCTGAAACATATTGATCTGGCCATTCCACATGGAAAGTTGGTTGTGATTACCGGTGTATCCGGTTCTGGAAAATCTTCTCTTGCTTTTGAGACCTTATATGAAGAAGGAAGAAGAAGGTATGTTGAAAGTCTTTCAGCCTACATCAGGCAATTTTTAGGAAAAATAAGAAAGCCTTTAATAGACTACATAAAAGGATTACCCCCTGCAATTGCCATTGAACAAAAACGATCTACTTCTAATTCAAGATCAACTGTAGGAACGGTAACGGAAATCTTTCATTACCTCAAGCTGTTATATGCCAGGACGGGGAAAACCTATTCCCCTGTTACAGGAAAGGAAGTCAAAAGGCAAAGTGTTGATGACATTGTTGATTTCCTGCTTAAACAGGATAAAGATTCCCAACTAAGAATATCTGCGGAACTGAAATTGAAGGAGGACAGATTATGGCCTGAAGAACTGGCAATTTTATTGCAAAAAGGATTTTCACGTATCATGATTGCCCTTGAGGATTATGATATTGAAGATATCCTGAATGGTCTCGAGGATAAAACCATCACACCAGAACTACTTGCCGGTTTAGAATCAAATGCATTCATTTTAGTTGATCGATTGATACTTGATGAAGCAGATAGTGACCTTAATTTACGATTGTCAGATTCCGTTCAGACCGCTTTGCATGAGGGTCATGGTAAATGTTTGGTCCAGGTGAATGGAAAAGAAAAATATGAGTTTTCTAACCTGTTTGAAGCTGATGGGATTGTTTTTGAAGAACCTACACCTGATTTATTCTCTTTTAACAGCCCTTATGGTGCTTGTGATGAATGTGGCGGATTTGGAGAAGTATTGGGTATTGATGAAAATAAGGTCATCCCTAACAAACAATTGTCATTATATGATGGGGCTGTCATTTGCTGGGAAGGAGAGAAAATGAGCAAATGGAAAACAGACTTTATCAGATCTGCTGAAAAGGTAAACTTCCCATTATTTAAAGTTTACCAGGATCTAAGTGAATCTGAAAAGGATTTACTATGGGATGGATTTCCCGGAACGGAAGGTATTTACGATTTTTTCAATTTCCTTGAGAGTAATACCTATAAAGTACATTACCGGATATTTTTATCCCGATTTAAAGGCAGAACGAGGTGTAAATCCTGCAAAGGATCCCGATTAAGAAAGCAGGCCACTTATGTTAAACTGGGGGGTAAACACATTGGCGAATTGCTGCAATTACCCATTAATCAGTTAAGAGATTTTTTTGAAAAATATTCGAAGAATGAAAAAGCGAACCCAATTTCAAATCGATTACTGCATGAAATTTTGTTGCGCTTAAGCATGATGGTGAATGTGGGGCTGGGATATCTTACACTTAACCGAACCTCTCGTTCACTTAGTGGAGGGGAAATTCAGCGAATCCAATTGATATATTCATTGGGGAGCAATTTAACCGGAAGCTTATATATTCTGGATGAGCCAAGTATAGGTTTGCATCCAAAAGATACAGCCCAGTTAATTGGGATATTGATCGGTTTGCGGGATTTAGGAAATACGGTTTTGATTGTTGAGCATGATGAAGATATCATGCGGGCTGCTGATGAAATTATCGACTTAGGTCCTTATGCTGGCCGATCGGGAGGTAACCTGATTTTTCAGGGAAATCATGAACAAATACGAAAAGAAGGAATAGGCATTACAGCCCGATACCTGAATAATGAACTCCAGATTCCTATGCGGATGAAACGAAAGAAATTTAATCAGTTCATCGAAATTAAAGGTGCATCCCGCTATAATCTGAAAAACATAGATGTAAAAATTCCGATAAATGCGATCAGTTTGGTTACTGGTGTTTCTGGTTCAGGCAAAACCACACTGGTAAAAGAGGTATTGTATGAAAGCCTTAAAAATATCAGTGAATCACCTGTACCTGATGCTGTCAATTGCAAAGAAATCCATTTAAAACCAGACTGTATCAATCAAATAGAATTTGTGTCCCAGGATAGTATAGACAGGTCCAGAAGGTCAAATGCTGTGACTTATCTGAAGATTTTCGATCACATAAGGGAATTGATGTCATCTCAGCAGCTTTCTAAAATAAATGGCTATTCTCCGGCTTATTTTTCTTTCAATGTAGATGGAGGAAGATGTGAAGAGTGTAGGGGGGATGGGAAAATTATTGTAGAAATGCAGTTTGTAGCCGATATGCATTTGATCTGTGAAGATTGTAAGGGAAAGCGGTATAAAGAGGACATCCTGGAAGTATTATATAAAGGTAAAAATATAAGTGACATACTGAACTTAACAATTAGCGAAGCCATTGAATTCTTTGATGATCAAAAAGTGATCACTGCCGGACTTGAACCACTGGTTCAGGTAGGTCTTGATTACCTGCAATTAGGACAGCCTACCTCTACATTAAGCGGGGGCGAAGCACAACGATTAAAACTGGCGAGTTTCCTGGCAAAGGGAATGAAAAAAAAGGAACCGTCTTTGTTTATTTTCGATGAGCCAACTACCGGCTTACACTGGCATGACATACATAAGTTGTTAAATTCCTTTCAAGCATTATTGGACCTGGGTCATACCTTAATAATTATTGAACACAACCTGGAGGTCATCAAAAATGCAGACTATATTATTGACCTGGGCAGGGAAGGTGGCGAGGAAGGAGGCTATGTTGTTTTTCAGGGAAGTCCAGAGGATCTTATATCCTATAAGGAATCTTACACAGCTAAGTATTTGAAAAGGAAAATGATGTAAGTTCATGCTGTTGTTGGTGGGGACACCAACATGGGCTATACGGCCACATTAAACTCCCTCAGCGCCTCATTCAATGAAGTTTTCAAATCAGTTGATTCTTTCCGTTTACCGATGATCAATGCACATTGAACCTGGAATTCTCCTGCAGGGAATTTTTTGGGATAGGAACCTGGAATAACAACTGATCGGGCTGGAATTTTCCCCTTGAACTCAATGGGTTTTTTGCCACTCACATCAATGATTTTAGTGGATTTAGTAATGACCACATTGGCTCCCAAAACTGCTTCTTTTTCAATGTGTACCCCTTCCACGATAATACTTCTGGAACCAATAAAACAACCATCTTCAATGATCACAGGTGCAGCCTGTACTGGCTCCAGAACTCCTCCAATTCCTACTCCTCCACTTAAATGTACATGCTTGCCAATCTGAGCGCATGATCCCACGGTTGCCCATGTATCCACCATAGTGCCTTCTTCTACATAAGCACCTATATTGATATAGGAAGGCATTAAAATGACTCCTGAAGAAATATAAGCTCCATAACGGGCTACTGCATGAGGAACAACTCGTATTCCAAGTTTGGAATAATTGGATTTTAATGGAATTTTATCATGGAATTCTAAAGGACCTGCATAAGTGGAGGTCATGCTGGAAATGGGAAAGTAAAGGATAACCGCTTTTTTAACCCATTCGTTTACCTTCCAGTCCCCTTTTGTGGGCTCTGCCACCCGGACTTTGCCTTTATCCAATAATTCAATAGCCGATAGAATTGCATTCTTGTGTTCGCTGCTTTTTAATAAGTTTCTATCATCCCAACATGCTTCAATGCTATTTTTTATCCCTGAAATATCCATGTTTCATTTTAAAATCGTGAAAGATAAAGCCTGTTGCCCTGGCCTGCAATTAATTCAATTTTTCCATCTTCATTCAAGTCGAAAAACTCGAAAGGCGTGTTACACTCCACTGGAAAATTTCTTTCGGGAACACCATTCAGGTCAACCATGTATAGTTTATTCCCTTTTTTATTTACAGTTGCAACATAATAATTATTATCCAATTTAAGAAAATAGGGCGGGTATGAAGAGGGAGCTTCCAAAGTTATTGAATAAAGAATTGCTCCGTCTTTTGAAAAGCAGAGGAAGGAAGTTTGATCAACAAAAATCAAATCCTTTTCTTTATCCCCATTTAAGTCGATATAATCAAAAAACGCATGCGGACTGAAATTACCGTAACGCTGGACTTCCACCTCATCAGCCAGGTTAATAAAAAATGTGTTTCCTGCCGAATCGTTTGAAACTAGATAAGTGTCTTCATTATCAATTCCAAAGCGCATCCGGAGGGGACTCGAAAACTTTGTTTGAAGTTCGACCTTTTTACTGCTTTTATTCCCCTTTAAATCCCATCTGTAAAAACTTCCATTATCCGTTATTCCGAAAAATTGTGTTTTATTTGAACGGACGAAATAACGAATTGGATACTGCAGGTTGCCGTTGATTTCCTGAGGACTCCAGCCATTCAATGGTTTTCCGCTCAAATTAAATCCGAAAATATAATTATTATCAGTTCCAACAAAAAAGCGTGTATTTGCTTTTCCTTCTTTATAAATACCAATACCTGAACTTGCTTTTGCACTTAATCGGATCGGATAATTTGCTGTATTTCGTCCCAATCTGTCAATTAATTGCAAATGAGTTTCAGTAGTAAATAAATATTGTAATTTTTTATTCTTATAGAAATCGACCTGGAAAATCTCCCCGACCAGTTTATTTTTAAATGGTCTTTTCCATAGGATTTCCCCTGAATTGCTTATCAGGTAAAGATTATTCTTATCATCAAATACGACCACTTCCCATTTGCCGGTATTATGGTTTTTAAAGATAAATGGTTTAGTGGAAAATGTAGAGTCTAATTCTATTTCCCAGATTTTTTCTATGTTTTGAGTTGCTGAAGTGGAGAAAGTGGCTATTAATTCACTATAAAATCCATTTTTGTTATTGACAATTTGGAAACCGATAGTTTCAAATTTGTTGAATATTGAATTTTTAAGATTTTTTTCCTGCCATGTATTATTTAGGACATATTCAAAAATACCGTTTAGCCGATTGGGATTTACATAGCTAAAAAAGTTGCTCTCACTTACTAATTTATCAGCAAAGCGATGATAATCGGATGAAGAGCTGAGTGTCTGTCCACTGTTAAAATCATCAATAAGTTGTTTTAAGGAATTTAAATCAGAACTGAAAACAAGATAATCACGAATAGGAGTGAAAAATGCTTTCGCTTCCAACTTGAATGAAATTCCAAATAAAAGGTAAAAGAGAGTGGCTTTATTTGAAATATAAATTTCATGCGAATTATAGATTTCATGAAATGATGGCGATGTTTGACTCAGTTCTGAATCATATTCCCTGAGGATATGGGTGGCTTCAGCAACATCTTCTACTTTAACATAAATTATTTTGCTTTTTTTGATATCCTCAGAAAATGGTTCATGAAGACTAATAGCAAACTGTCCTTTCAGCAATGGCAAAATATCATTCTCAATATTAATCTGATGTTCTTTTGTAAAATTCAGTTTTTCAGCTTCATAAGGACTCCAGCGCTGACTGTATTTTAAATAATCCTGGTAGTGTTGCAAGTAGGTTTTAAAATCGCTTAAGTGGTAGGAACAAAGCAATGCACTTTTCAGAGATGCAATTTTACTAATGTCTGTTTTTCTTGGCGTTTGATTTAGAAATAAGCTGTTAAAACCATTGAATGTGTCTGTTGTTTGAGTGCTGCCTCTCAATGAAAATGATTCATTTTCAAAATCTAATTCATAGTTGGCTGTTTGAGCAAAATATGACAGGCTTTTCGCAGGATCGATGTAATCTTCACTTGCAAACAGATCCAAAAAGAAAGGTAATTGCCTGAAATTGATGAACCAGTTTTCTTTATACGCGGCAAAGGAAATTCCAAAATTTGTTTTATCAATTATTCCTGTAAAGGAATGATATGCCCTTACAGCATCTTCAACAATAATGGAAGACGAACTGATAGCCAGTATGCCATCAAGTAATGTAAATGCCAACTTAGATTGTTGGTTTTTTACCTGGTAATTAAAAATGTTGCATCCCTCAAAATGATGTTCCCTGGCAATAATACCCATTTCAGTATTCAAAATTTCTAGAATTTCATCTTCTTTAAACTTTTCCATCGTTTGGAGAAGTAGCAATATGCCTGTTTTACTTCTGGATATTTTATGAAGACTTAAAATTATTTCCTGGCTGTTTAAGTAGTCGTTTAATTTGGGGTATTTTGAAATGGCTGAATCAAGTAAAGAATAGGTTTTGACCATTGAACGGATTTCCTGATGAGAGTTCAGAGAATTCCAGAAATCCGTTTGAGCTATTTGATTAAAATCAGTTCGGAAGTGAGATCCTTTATAGAAAATGATTGCATTTTCGGGCAATGCAGACAATGGATCAGGAAAGTTTTTGTTCAGCTGCAGTTTTTGAATAAGCACCCATAAAGCCCCTAATAAAATAATTACGGCAATTGCAATATATATTACTTTTTTATAACCTGACATGACCAGCTAAAGATAAAATGAGGGCTTATCTTCCTATTTATTTCAATGTTTAAAATTAGTGTGATTGGCAGGAAAAAGAAAATATAATAATGCACAGCTATATCAATTCTTTTCACGTAAAATTCTTGTGGCTAAAAAATTGAATAATTGTTCCTAATTTTCTCTTGTAAAAAAATACCTTTTAATTTAAAGTTCGCCATCATTCATATTTAATTGGCTGGTAAAGGGAATATTGTTTTACTTTTTAGATTCAAAGTTGTTAGAGCACAGGAGCACCTGGAAATAGAAATTGCAGCTAATGATAAAATAATTTGTACCGATTTGATTAATTATATGATATCATATAATAATTCAATGATTTTAAGAATAATTCGGGTACTTTTTAATAAAGTATTTGAAATTAAATAATAATTAGATGAAGAACTTCTATTCAATATGTGTTATTCTGTTGCTGTCCGGGATTTTAATCTCCCCCCGAAACATAATAGCGCAAGAAGCATTAAGCCTTTCGGATTGTATAGAATATGCTTTGCAACAAAACATAAGCATAAGGCAAAATAAACTGGACATAGATCAAAAGCAATCTGAACTGCTGCAAAGCAAAGCCGCCATGTTGCCATCCATTAATGGCTATATCAACCAGGGCTTAAGTTTTGGTAACTCTCTTGATTATACTACCTATGAATATGTGAAAGACAGAACTAATTCAAACTATTTCCAGCTAAGTTCAAATTTCACTGTTTTCAATGGCTTCAATTTGCAAAACAGAGTCAAATCAAGTCAGTATGCTCTTCAATCCAGCAACTGGACTCATGAAGATATTAAAGACCAGGTAGCCATGAATGTAGCTCTGGCTTATCTTCAGATACTTTTGAATATCGAACAACTGAAACTCGCTGAAGAACAAATAGATTTAACAAAGGGATTACTGGAAAGGATAAAGATTTTAGTTGATGTGGGTCAGGAAACTAAATCCAAAGAACTGGAATTAAAAGCGGAACTAGCGAACAACGAGGTTTCACATATAGAAGCTAAAAATAATCTGGAGCAAAGTTATCTACAGCTAAAACAAATTCTTAACTGGGAGATCAGCAAACCTATTAAGATCAATACATATGATATAAACCTGGTAACGGGTGGTGATTATGACCGGATTGATATAGAAACCGTTATCAATAATAATGTGGCAGAACTGCCAAAAGTAAAGAAAGCAAAATCAGATCTTGCAAGTACCCAGTTTTATTATAAGTCAGTTCAAGCCATGAAATACCCGAGTTTAGAATTGCAGTCTTCCATGGGGACACGCTATTCCAGTTTAATAAATCCATTAACCGGACAAAAAGATCCTTATATAGACCAATTGGATAATAATTTGGGACAATACCTGACTTTTGGTCTTCAAATTCCCCTGTTTAACAATTTGAGGAACTCAGGAGCGGCTCAGATTGCACAACTGAACATTAAAAATGCCGAGCTTGCCTATTTGGATACTGAAGTGCAGTCAAAGAATGTCATGTATGAAACGTATTTTTTAATGATTAATGCAGGGAAAAAATATGAAGCGGCCATTAAAAGCCAGGAGGCCCAGCGCTTGCTATTCGATCAGTCTACATTGATGTATAAAGAAGGAATGCTCAATTTTTATGAATGGCAATCATCCAGGAACAACCTTTCACAAGCAGAAACATCCTTATTAAGTGCTAAATACGATTATTTATATCGGATTAAAGTATTTGATTATTACAGGGGAGTTCCATTGAGTTTATAAGAAATTTATTCAAAGCAAAAAGAAATACAATGGCTATTGAGAAAAGACATTATAAAAAGAAAAGTAACAAGTTATTTGTATGGATTGCAGTCGCCATGGTCGCCATGATCGTAGTACTCATTATCCTGAGTAAAAAGGGAGTGATAGGAGATAGCAATATGATAGAAGTTGAAACAGATGTGGTTAGCAAACGATCTATTTCAGAAGTGATCACTGCCAGTGGTAAACTGAGACCTGAAAAAGAGCTGTCAATTTCTTCAGATGTACCGGGTGAAATTATTGAACTTTCAGTGAAAGAAGGGGATCGGGTGAAAAAGGGAGATTTGCTGTTGCGAATTAAACCGGATGAGTTTAAATCCAATGTGGATGATGCAATTGCATCTTATAATAGTTCACTGGCCGGATTAGAGAATGCAAAAGCCAATTTGGAGCAATCTTCAGCATACCTCGAAAAAAGCAAAACTTTGTACGATAGATATGCTGTTTTAAAAGAAAAAAGTGCAGTTTCTGATACTGAATTTGAAAGAATAGAATCAGAATACCTGGGCGCAAAAGCACAATATGAATCTGCCAGGCAAGGTGTTGAAACAGCCAAGTATAGTATTGTTTCAGCTGCAGCCCGCAAGCAAAAAGCGTTTGAAAGTCTGAGCAAAACATCCATATATTCTCCAATAGATGGCATTGTTACAAGATTGAATAACCAGGAGGGCGAAAAAGTGGTTGGAACTGCTCAAATGGCAGGCACGGTCATTCTTCGATTGGCAGACTTAAGCCAGATGGTTGTGAACATTGATGTGAATGAAAATGACATCATCCGTATTTCATTGGGTGATACGGCTGATATTGAAGTGGATGCTTTTCTAAATGAAAAATTCAGAGGAACAGTTACGGAAATTGCCAATTCCAGTAAAGACAATGTAGGTGGAGTAGATCAGATTACGACTTTCGATATTAAAGTGAAACTTATTGAAGAGTCTTATGCCCATCTCATAGATACCACTAAAACTGTTAAAACACCTTTCAGGCCTGGGATGTCCGCCATGGTTGATGTGCATACTAACAGCGCAATAGGGGTTATTAGTGTGCCTATTCTTTCTGTTACAACCCGGTTTATTAATCCGGAGGGTGATGAAGATGAAGGCAGGAAGAAAAAGGAGGAGGATGAAAATAATAAAAGTGAGGTTGTTTTTCTTTTTGAAGATGGAGAAACCAAAATGAAGCAAGTTGAAATTGGGATGCAGGATGATTATTATATCGAGATCCTTGAGGGTTTGGAAGAAGGCCAGGTAGTAGTTAGCGGTCCTTACAGCATCGTATCGAAGATATTGAAAGACGGGCAAAGTGTGAAAGAAAAGGATAAGAAAAAGGAAGATGACTAAAATAGGAGTGATCGGAGCCGGAAGTTATGGCACTGCCATAGTCAAAACCTTACTGGATAAAGAAGGGGATGTGTTTTGGTGGATCCGGAAAAAGGACAGCCTGAACAAAATCAAATTGTTTGGTCGAAATCCAAACTACCTGAGATCAGTGGATTTAAAGTTAAAAGAGGATCAGTTAAGCACTGATATCAAGGAGATTTTTAAGCAGTCAGACATTTTATTTATTGCTGTTCCTTCTCTCTTTCTGAGACAGGTACTACGGGATATAAGTCCGGCTATAATGAAAAACAAGTTGATTGTATCCACAACAAAAGGACTGATTCCTCATGATCATCAATTAATATCGGAATACATTATTAAAAAATTCAAATTACATCCTGAACAGTTTGTTTTTCTTACCGGACCTGCACATGCCGAAGAAATAGTCAGAAAACGTAAGACGTATTTAACCTTGGCATCCAGTTCTGAGGAAAATGCACTTGAAGCAGGTTCTTTTTTAGGAATGGATTTCATAAATATTCGCACATCAACCGATGTTATTGGATTAGAGTATGCTGCAGTTCTTAAAAATATTTATGCTATAGCAGCCGGGATCAGCCAAAGTGTGGGTTACGGAGATAACTTTCTGGCTGTACTGATATCGAATGCAATTCGTGAAATGGACCTGATGCTTAAAGAGGAATGTGCTGCAGAAAGAAACCTGATGAGTTCGGGCTATTTGGGCGACTTATTGGTCACTGCCTTTTCAAAATTTAGCCGGAACCGGACTTTTGGCAGCATGATAGGCAAAGGATACTCGACCAAAACGGCATTGATAGAAATGAATATGATTCCCGAGGGACATTATGCAGTTAAATCATTATGCAAATTATTGCAAGACAGATGTATCAGTCTGCAGATTGTTTCGGCTGTCTATCATATTCTCTATAAGCAGGAAGATCCACTGATAACCCTGCAGGCACTTGAAGAAAGATTTGATTGATTTAGGAGCCAGGCCCGTCAATGATTTAATAGATGAATAAAGCTGTTAAAAAGGAGATTTATTTTCATGTGGGTACAGGAAAAACAGCTACCACTTTTTTACAGTATCGTGTTTTTCCAAAGTTTGATGGAATTTATTATATCCAAAGAACTCGTTTTAAAAAAGCTGAAAAAATTATCCACGCAAAAAAATTTAGCAGATATCTTATATCCAGGGAATTCGATCAGCAATTAGAACAGGAAGTGGAAAAATTCTCATCCTCCTTTCCTGATACTAAACCGATCATCGTATTTAGAAGGCATGATAGTTATATCGCTTCTCAATACAGGCGATTTGTGAAAAATGGCTTCCGGGATTCATTCACGAATTTTTTCGACCTGGATCATGATGAAGGATATTTCAAGCAGCAGGATTTAAACTATTACCATCAGATCAAAATTCTTGAAAATAATTTTAATCAGAAACCAATGGTTTTATTTTACGAGGATCTGAAGGAAAATCCGGAAAAATTTATTGAGAAATTAGCTCTGCAAATGAATGTTACCATTGATTTGCAAAAAGTCAATTTGAAAAGGAAACACGGTTCTTACTCAGAAAAACAATTAAAGACTATCTTATTTCTGGGAAAGCATGTGAATATGCGAAAAAGAAGGATTTTTAAAAATAGAATACTGCATTTTTTTTGGAGGTTCTGTTTAGCTGTTGTGCGTTACAAAATATTGTATCTCGCAAAACTGATTCCCCGAACATTTTTCTCCAATAAACCCCTTATCCCTGAAAACGAGCTAGAAAAAGTACGAGACTATTATAAAAAAGATTGGGAACTCTGTTTGGCTTATGCCGAAAAATAAAAAGTTCCGCCATCCTTTGTTCTCACAAGTCTTCCGAAAAGTGAATGTGATATTTATACATAAAAGACTTGAGTCCTTGCAATACTATATTAAATAAAAAGCAGGAAACGTTTTATTTTTCGGCATAGGCAAGCAAGAGACGCTTCGCTAAACTCATGAATAACATGGATATTATAACTTCTCACCATAAGCCAGATCCCCGGCATCACCCAATCCGGGAACAATGTATGATTTGCTGTCCAGTTCCGGATCTATGTCAGCAGTCCAAAGTGTTATATTTTCTTTGGAAAGTTCAGTATTTACATGATCAATTCCCGCCTGGGATGAGATAATGGCTACCAGGTGAACCTGGTCTGGAGTTCCTTTATGGCGTAATTCCTTGTACGCTTTTACCATTGACCAGGCAGTTGCCAACATGGGATCGACAAGCAATAATACCTTATGATTAAGATCTGGAGTACTGATATGATCGAGTTGAATTTCAAATTCTCCCCCTGATTTATGCTTTCGAAATGCAGCAATAAAAGCATTTTCAGCCTGGTCAAAATAGTTTAGGAAACCCTGGTGGAAGGGCAATCCTGCTCTCATAATCGAAGCAATAACTATTTTATCATTTATTAAGGAGGTATGTTTTATGCCCAATGGAGTGGTAATGTCCATTTCCTGGAAATGAAGTGTTTTCGATATCTCATAACTCATGATCTCCCCAATTCTTTCCAGGTTTCTTCGAAATCTCAATCGATCATCTTGAATATGAATATTTCTTATTTCTGAAACAAACTGCTTCAGCAAAGAATTTTCTTCTGATAAATTGATGATTTTCATAGGTCTTGTTTAGGAACTCAAAGTTAATTAATATGTACTTAAAGTGCCTGGAGTTTGGATTGCCTGATTTAGCTTTTGTTTCTTTTAGCAAATTCGAAAATATATCACAAGCTCACAGGTTTAGCTAGTTCCGAGTTTAAAAACCTGTGAGGTCTGTCATTCGACTAAGAAATTAAATTCTTGTACATTTCAAAGGTTTTCTGTACAGTATCTTTATGATTCAGGTTTTTGTCAATATGTTTCTTCGCTTCTTTCCCCCATTTTTCGCACAAATCAGGGTTCTCGTAGAGGTAAATCATGCCATCAGCCAGCGCTTGTGGGTTTTTGGATGGAACAACCAGTTTCTCGGCTCCTTTTATATGCAGTTCAACATTTCCAGGAATATCCGTGATGAGAGGAGCAAGACCCAGGCACATTCCTTCAATGACCGATTTGGTAATGGATTCACCCTTGATGGAGGAGGATACAAAGACCTTGCATCCTGCCACCACATTCAGTAAATCCTGCCTGTAGCCCAGGATGTGAATTTTTTCTTTATTCGGGCTGTTTTTAATCCCTTTTAATTTCTCAAAATACTCTTTGCGTCCGCCTAAAATAAGCAAATGAATGGGCAGTTCTACAGGAAGCAGATTCATGGCCTGGATTAAATATTTGATTCCTTTCATGGGTTGGGCACGCACCGTGCAGCACATTAAAAATGCAGTTGACGGAATATTTTCGAGGGGTATTGTTTCTGTATCTTTATACCAGTCAATCGAATGACCTTTATTGATTTTAATGGTTTTGCTTTTATCAAAAAACAATTGTCTGTCAATCTGGTCTTTAACAGATTGTGAATTACAGAAAATACCATCGACTCTTGGATTTAAGTATTTCAGGTAAGCCGATGGATCATACCAATAAATATTGCCTGTAAAGCCTCTGTACAGCACCACTTTAACGTCAAGTCCCCTGGCTGCCCGGATTCCATTGATGATTGATTTGCTATTGAATAAATGTAAAAGCTGGAAATTCCCTTCGATTATGGTACTCCTGATGAAGGCGATTTCTTTCCTGTCAAACTTTTTTTTAGCCAGGAAGTCGATTACTTTTATTCCTGCTTGAAAGAACTTTTCTGCATACATGGAGCCTGCCGGAGTCATGATGGTAATTTCCAGGCCCATTTTTTTCAGCCCCAGGAATATTTCAGCTTCAGGTCTTGAAGACAAACTACTGTTGTAATTGCTAATTACAAGAACCTTGATCGTCATTGGAATTTTTTAAGTTTCAAAAGTAAGGGGATATCCTTGAATAAAAAGTTGATTAGGTCTTTTAATTTGTATTCATCGGTTAAATTTAGTGTTTAATTCATCAGGTCGATGAATGATTGAGCTGATTCAAATTGTCCTGAGTTAAGCTGCTAAATAGGAGAGCATATTATTCCACCTGTATTGCCAATGTATCTGAGGCGAAATGTATCATTTGGTAGCCCTTATTTTTCAGCATATCAGATGCCGATTGTTTGTCAGCTGCAGATAAGTGGATATTTTCAAAAATAATGACCTTGGGTTTAATCTTGTTAAAATCGAACTGTTTAAGCAATTCAAAGTCGTATCCCTCGGTATCAATTTGCAGGATATTTATTTTCTCCAAGGAATAATTGTCAATCAGCTCGTTGAAAGGGATACAACTTACCTCTTCATATCCAACAAAAGTTTCGGGATCAAGAGGGAGCTTAATACCCTCTTTTCTGCATTTTCGTAAAACCCTTTTGTTATTTATTAGGGATTTAATTTTTGATTCATCAAATGAACTTAAACCACTGGCCCACCTGGATTCCGATACTGCTATTTTATAAAGTCGACGGCTTTTTGATACTTCATCCACGGCTTTATTGACTGTAATTATATTCCTTTTTCTATAAATGTAAGAGAGAATTTTAAAAGGTTTTGGTTGGGGTTCAATCACCATGCCTTCCCAGCGGTCTCGTAAAATGAATTTGTATAATAAGTCGTTTTGAAACCCATCATTGCTTCCCACCTGGATGAAGAAAAGATTTTTGTTTGCTTTTGAATACCGGTCAATAAATTCAATTATGGAATCTTTTTTTGCCTTCCAGAATATTTTGTAATACCAGCGGATAAGAAAAGGAAAATCAGCTAAAAGGATTTTTCTTACAAAAACAATTAATTTTTTAGCTTCCAGGTAATAATGCATGATTGTATGAATCCTTAAACAAAGTGAATAATGAAGGAAAATCTAAGTTATAACTAAAAAGTATAGGATAAGTTCATGCCTTTAAAATTAGTTCCAATAGATGGAATAATGCTTAGATTTTGATTCATTTCACCCTGGTGAAAGCGATGCACTGCCCGGGCAGTAAAAAATCCAATAGCTGATCCGAGGAAGATATCTGAAGACCAGTGGTAGTTTTCATATACTCTTGACAATGCGGTTAAAGTGGCAATGGAATAACAAATAGCAGGAATAAAAGGGTGACCTTTAAATTCCAGGGCAATAATAGTGGCTATTGACCATGCTGAAGATGAATGTCCTGAAGGGAAAGAAGTGTGATCTAGTGAAAAAGCAGGACCATCCCAGCTATTATAGGGATCGCCGGTTTTTGGTCGGTGTCGCTGGGTGCTCATTTTCAATAAATAAACAAAACCAGCTGATATGGCCAGGCTTTGAAAGCCAAGCAATGAAACATTTTTGGATGTTTGGTCTTCGAATATGGCGCCATAAACATAATTGAGGGCCAGGAAGGGAACCGTATAGGACGGATTTCCAAATATTTCTGCACCAGCAAAAAGAAAATCTGTGTACTTATTGTGATTGGATTGTGTGTAATCTTTGACTGCCTGATCTGCAGGATATAAGGCAGCTGTTCCTCCTAAAACAAGGCCAGCTGTTAACCATTGCTTCCCATTCCACCGAAAAGGGGAACTTAGGATATGTTTGCTGCAAGTCCAGTAAGATTTCAGATAAGAACCATTGAGTTTAAGTGAATCCTTTTTCTGAAATAGCTGTGCTGAATAAATGTCCAACGATTTATCAGCTGAGAAACTTGCTTTGGTAAATGAATAGGAATTAAAGGAAGTCATTCCCCAAATAATGATTATTAATATGTGGATGTAATTTTTCATAAGTGATTTTTCAGAAAATAAAAAAAGACTCAATAAATCATAAATTTTTGTCTGAATATTTGATTTCCGCTTCGCAATTCAACAAAATGCAACCCTCTATCAGCTTGTGGAATATGGAGATGATAATTATGGCCAATGGAAGATTTAAAATCTTGCACATAAATTTCTTCACCTATGCTGTTTAAAATCCGGATGGAAAAATCAATCGGTCCTGCTCTTAATAATTGTATATCAAACTCCCCCTTATTCGGATTGGGGTAAATCTTTAAAGCGTCATGCTTGCTGGCATTAATCCCGATATCCGAAACTGTGATTTTTTTACAATTCGAATCAACACAAGCCAATGAATCTGTGATCTGCAGGCAGACAATATATTCCCCTTTCGAACTATACAGGTGAGATGGGTTTTGAACAGTGGACGAAAATCCATCCCCAAAATCCCATAAATAGGATTGTGCCATTGAATCTTCTCCCGTAAAATCAACAGTGAGTAATTTAGCCGAGAAAGACCAGCCAGGATTTGGCATGTTGACAAAGGAATAGGCAGAATCCATATCAGGTGTGGAATTACATTCGTCACTGAGTATGATTTTATACCAATCAGACTGTGTTGGGATAAGACTTACTTTGGAGGAATCAACAGAGGCAGGAAACCATAGGTAATGATAGTTATTTCCTTTTCCACCGGATGCCAAAGCTTCCAGGTCCAACAGATCACCCTCACAGCTAAATCCAGCCACATGCAGTTCAACCTTCAGGGAAGGATATACATAAATCTCAATGGAATCTTCTGCGGGATCTGTACTGCAATCATCCATGAGTTGAACGGAGTAGCTGGAAGCGGATGAGGGAAAATCAGAATAATTTGCACTGCTGTCAGTGCCCTGGTTCCAGCTGTATTTATAGGCGCTACTATCTCCCCCGGATGCCAGGGCAAAAAGTTGTAGTTCCTGTCCATTGCAAATGGAGTCTTCATTCGCAATGATGGCTACTTTTAGCGGGGCCTTTACCACCACGAGGAAAGAATCAATTACTGATTGATTACAACTGTCGCTTACATTCAGGTAATACATGCTGCTCACTACAGGATTGACTACAATGCTTTTGGTGGAAGGATTTACGCCGCTCCAGGAATAGTTATAATAGGAATCACCTCCGCCTGGATGAGCAGTTAAGGTGACTGAATTTCCATAGCAAATAGTATCTGCTGTAGTGGAAATGCTAACAGACAATGGATTTCTAACAACGATATAAACGGAATCATACACCGGACCCAGGGAGCAACTGTCAAACAAGCTGACATGATACCAGCTGTTCACCAGAGGGGTATCAGTAATTTGAAAAGCTGTGGAATTCTTTCCCTTCCAGTAGTAATTGTAGTTTTGTGTATCCCCACCGTATGCCTGTGCCAGCAGATGAACAGGGAGCCCGTAGCAAATTGTATCCGCTGATTTGGAAATCTGCACACTTAAAGGATAACGAACCGTGAGCCTGGCAGATGAAGTAAATGTATCAAATAGACATTGATCAATTGCTTTTAAACGGAATAATGACTGGTTATAATTAATGGGACTTCCGCTCATATTCAGCAATGTGTCTGTTTTTCCACTAATGGGACTCCAACTGAAGCCATTATTCTGGCTTAATTCCCATTGCATGGTAAAGGGAACTAAGTTTTCGAAACGGCCGCTGAAATGAAAAGGCTGGGAATAGCAAACGGTTAAATCTTCCGGGTTCTTTAAAACAGAGATCCCTGATGCTACCCGTAAGCTGACTTCCTCGCTAAAAACGACATCCAGGCAGGAATTTGATATATACATCCGGTATTGAAAGCCATCCATAGGAGCTGAAACTGAGGAAAACGTTAGAAATGTATCTGTAGCACCACCGATATCCTGCCAACTTTGCCCCTGATCGTAGCTGACCTGCCATTGTTTTGAAATAGTATCAGTGCCTGAAACAGAAGTCATGAAGCTAAATCCATCCCCATTGCAAATAGTATCTCCTTTGGGCTGAAGTATAAATTGGGCAGGAAAGAAGGTTGAATCTGTTAAAATAGCCAGTGCAGGTGCTTTTGGGCTTACAGCTCCAAAACTATCATAAGCCTGAATACTAAAGTAGTGTTTTATAGTATCAGAAAGCCCGGGAACGGTATAAAAAGTGTCCTGTACGTGATCCAGTAGCTGCCATTGTCCTTTTTGTACCTGAAACACATCATAGGAAGCAGCAGATGGCGTTGGATTCCAATAAAGATGAACCTGGTTTTTGCAGGATTTTGCCGATACGGTATCCGGACGGTTCATGATAGAAAAAACCGACATGCTTTGTCCAGTCAGGCTGTTTCCGCTTGTTACACGAATCAGGCAATTTTTTGAAATGGTAGATGGAACAGTCCAGTTGTAATACAGGCGGTTGGATGGCACATAAGCACTTAGTGTCTGCCAGTTGCTACCACTATCTGAAGAGAACTCCACGGTAAAATAACCTGTATTTCCAAAAGAATTCCAGCGAATTGTTTCAGTAATCCCCGGGCTCAGGCTTTCTCCCCCAACTGGATAAGTGACCACCACACTATCCATTAGTTTATCCCATGTGATGCTATAGCCTTGTTTGCCTGAAGGAATCAAAATGCCTTCCACTGCTATGTAATAAGTTCCGGATGAAGGATTGTCAATAACGACCTGTTCCATATTATTGAGTGTGTCAGTACCTGCTTTTGCCAGGCTGTCCGGATTGAATGGATCCAATACATATGGCCGAAAAAGTTGCATACTTGCATCATAAACCTTTAAGTCTAAATGATTAATTATTGTTGTTGAATCGAATGCAATGTATTGTGATGCGGGTAAATCTGAATAACACATCATTATTTTCAGTTGTTTGACATTTTGCCCGATGACAATTGTGTCATACTGGGTCTGACCATGGGAAAGGCTGTCTGCAATAAAATCTTCCTCTTCAATAATCTCTGCAGCTTTTAATCCATCTATCCTGCCAAAACCATATTTGTAATCCGGACCGGGATTGCCTAAGTCAAGGGCCGTGTTGCAAAGGATGGCTTTCAGAGTAGATGCATTTGGATAATTTCCATAAATCTGCTTAAATCTTTCATATAACTGAGCCACAGTGCCAGCAACTCCCGGTGTTGCCATAGATGTTCCACTTGAATTACCAGAATAAGTGTCGTTTGGAAGTGTTGATTTTACATTCACTCCTACGGATGTAATTTCAGGCTTTAAGCGGCCGTCACGCATGGGTCCCCAACTGCTAAATCCGCTCATTGCGTCAATATAATTAACAGCACCCACAACGATAATATTTTTAGAAGCCTGGAAACCACTCGAAACTGTGCGGAAACCGCCATTGCTACATTGACTTTGCGAATTTCCTGCTGCATATACATGCATAAAATCAGGATAAATAGTTACTAACCTGTCAAGTAAATAGCTAATGATGTCATAATATCCCCTGTGATTGCATGTATCCCAACTGGTGGTGTAAACATAGGAATTTGACGTGACATTGATGCTGTCATATATTCGGGCGGTATCCATTTCATGCGGAATCCAACCATAGAAATCCCAGGAATATAATAGTGATTTCGTGGACATCCCTTGATAAAATTCATTTAAAAGACCTGCACCGCAGATTGTTCCGCTGCAATGGGTAGCATGAGTTTTAACGGCTTGATCCGTTTCACGAATTGCTAACCTGTAATCTAAATCAATGTGTTGACCCACCTGTCCGTTATCCCATATTCCCACCCGAACACCTTTTCCTGTTAACTTTCTGCCACCTGCTGAATTTGAAGCAAGAACATTGGAGCGATGATTCGTTTTACCTGGCAGATTTTCAATTGATAATGGATGATTAATGGGCTCCATCCAATACAACCAGGAGGTTTTACCTATTTCCTGGACACGGTTTATTGGGATTCGGGCGGTCAGGTTGCCCAGGTTCGGAGTAAAAGTAAGCAGCCGGATGTTCAGTTTTTGAATTTCAGCAAGTATGAGGACTGGTTTTATTCCTGGAAACCAATTAATGGAAACATCTACAAATCCTTCCTTCAAGATTGAATAAGGAGGGATATTTTGATGTAGAGACCTATGGATTTTATCCGAAGGTAGAAGGGAGTGAACGGACCAAATAAAATCAAAATGTTCCAGATGGTCTAAGGTTTCTTCACTTATTGAAGCTACATAAGTATTGTATTTAACATAATCAAGTAGTTTTATTCCTGCTGTCCTGAGCAGGATTTGTTCCTTTTCATCCGGTATCCGGCTGAATTGGAGCAAGCAATAATAATTTGAATTAAATAAATTGCTTTCAAGATATTTCTGATTCGTAATCTCATAGCGTTCTGATTGAAGGCTGCGGTACTTGAGTGAAAGACTTTGGGTTTGCCCGATCCCTTGAAATGAGCTTAGGATCAATGATATATTTAGCAGGATTAACAGTTTCCTGATAGTTTTTTTCATGCATACAAATTGAAAAATAATCAAAATTGAGTAGAAGCGTCTTTTTTTCGAATGATAAATAATTCGCTAATATAACCAAAGCAAAGGTTTGTTTCATGATTAAAAATAATCTCCCCATCAAATGAAGGATCAGTATGATTTGTATTTAGGATTTCCAATAGTTGGCAATTAGCCGATTCAATGACCCGGATTACTTCTTCTTCAGGGATGGTATGCATTTCCATCTGAAAACCGCTACCCAAACCTAACAAGGCGAGTCGTTCTCGGATCTTTATTTTAGACTGGAGTTGTTGCAGCAAGGATAGTTTTCGAATATCTTCGACCGGCAGTTGAAATACAATTAATCCATCAGGTTTACAAATTCTTGTGAATTCATTGATATAGTTTATTGAAGCAGGTTTTGGGATATGTTGTAAAACGATAGAGGAAAAAACAAAATCAAAGCTACTATCATCAAAGGGTAAAAGATCAATGCTTTCATTGTGAATAAAGCTTAGTTTTTGAGCAAAATCTTTATTGAATTCTTTTGCCTTTTGAATCATGGTGGCTGAAACATCCAAACCAACCACTTCGTTAAAGTAATTTGATAAAGCCCTGCTCAATCGCCCCACTCCACAGCCAAAATCCAGGCATTTAAGTTGAGCAGCTGTCAGGTAATTCTTTTCCTGTAGCAAACCGATCATGGAATCCACTTCTGTTTTACCCATTTCAAAGAACTCATCCAAATCCCATTTACCCCCTTTTTTTAAAGGATTTGTACAAATCGACCACAATGGATCATTTTGTGCAAAACCCTCCCAGTTCTTTTTTGAAGATAAAAAACTCATTATTACAGGTTCACTTGACAGAAAGTAAAATTACCATTTTGTAAACGGATGTTTGCTAAGGTTCGAATTAAAATATCTTGGATTTCCGCTCACTTCTTTACCAATCCAGGGTGGAATTTCAAACTTTTCATTTTCCATGGACAGTTCAATTTCTGCTAAGAACAAGCCCTGGTTATCTCCATGAAATTCATCTATTTGCCAAACATGCTGTCCGTAAGTTTGCTGGTATCGGTGTTTTTCAATGCAAGTCTGTTCACAAAGTGTGTCCAGCATTGTTTGAGCGTCTTTAACTGGAATTTCATATTCAAATTCTGATCTGCTTATCCCCTGAGATTTCCCTTTTATAGTGACATAAGCATTGCTGCCTGCAATTCTAATTCTTACAGTTCTATCCTCTGATCGGTTTAAATAGCCCTGATGAATGTAGGTCCCTTTAGAATCTTTCTTCCAGCTATCATTTTTAAGCAAGTATTTTCTTTCAATTTCAATCCCCATTTCAATTTTTCAATTTGATAATTCGTTTGATTATCTTTGAAATTCATCTTTTTTTACCATGAATAAAGACCATTTTCAATCTCTTTCTTAAAGGTCTGTGAAGATACTTATTCACATCAATCCCCCTGATTGTTATTTACTCTTGATTTAAAAGTTAATCAAAATTAATACTTTTGTTTTCACTTGATTCATTTCAAGCAGTTTTATCCATAAAATCAATGAAGAAACAGATATTTATATTTTTATTTTCTTTTAGCACCCTGTCGGCTGCATTTTGTCAGGCTGACCTAACTACAGTTGAAACCTATTGGGGAAAAGTATCAAGTTTTAAGGTGAGTCCGGATCAATTGAAAGCATTTAACCGGATTTATGTATTTGACACCATTCTGAAAAGGGAGATCTCAGAAATCAGTAAATTCAGATTTATAGTCCAACCAGTAATGGATGGACCTGTGAAAATTGCTGAGACAACCGGAAATGAATTGAGCCTGAAAATGCGGACGTTTATTGAAAATCCGAAGCCCGGGGACAGGATTATTGTGTCGGAAATATTTGCATATGTGAACGGGGAAGGATTCAGGCAAATTCCAACAGCCATTGTATTTGTAGTTGAATGATAGGGTTTTTTATAATATCCATTAATTTTTTGAGGATTATATTCTTTTTAACTTAGGGGGTTGAAAAATCTAATAATTCGCTATGGGAAAAACACGTTTTGAATTGGATGGACATGTGGAGAATCCGGATGGAGATGAATTTATTGAACCGGAAGTTCCAAAAAGAGGTCCTGGTCTTTACATTTTGCTGGCATTGTTTATTATTTTGTTTCTCACTTCTTTAAGCTTGTTTGTTTATTTTCAGTTTTACCTGGGGCAGGGCAAATGGGATTTTTCTTTTGAAAAACATAACATCCAGCAAAACTCTTCGCAATTATTGCTGGAAGAAAATAACCAGCGACTTCAAAACTTAGTGGATAGCATAGAATTATTGAAAGTTGATACTTCAGCAGGTTTTCAGCCCGGGGATCCTTTATTTTCAGAAGATGGAAGCGGAGAAGTATATGAAGTACAAATCGGTTTTTTCAAATCTTTCGATTTTGACCGCTACGATTCGCAATTGGTAAATATGAACGTGGAGTACAGCAATGGTGCTTCTAAATTATTAATAGGCCGCTTCCAAAATTTCGAAGATGCCTGTGCTTTTCGCAGGGAAATAATTGATATAGGAATTAAAGGAGCCTTTGTCGTTAAAAAAGTAAATGGAGTAAGAGAAGATTTTGATGCAATCTGTCCTTAAAGTGTTCTTACAAACAAACAAAATTTTAATCAACGATTAATTCGTTGATTCAGAGTTCCCCTAAAATCTTCTTTTCTATCCCGGTGGTAGAATAACCTTCCAGGTAAGGCAGAATAACAAGCTCTCCTCCATGCTGTTTTTGAATGTCAGCTCCAACAACATCCTCTTTAGAATAGTCTCCTCCTTTCACCTGGATATCAGGTAATAATTCCTGTATGATTTTATAAGGAGTGTCTTCGTCAAATAATACAACGGCATCGACAAATGAAAATGAAGCTAATATCATCATTCTTGATTGTTCATCCTGCAAAGGCCTTCGCTCTCCTTTTAGCTTTTTGGTTGACTTGTCAGAGTTAACAGCAATGATTAATTTATCTCCCAAATCAGCCGATTTAGATAAATAATCAATGTGCCCAAGATGTATCAAGTCGAAGCAGCCATTTGTAAAAACTACTTTTAGACCGCTGCTTTTCCATTGTTTTCGCAAAAAGGACATGGATTCCCAATTATGAATCTTATCCTTTGTTTTTTTGTAGTGATTCATTTCTGACAGACTTTTGTATTGAAGCAAGAATAAAAAAGGCAAGAGCGCCAACAATTATTAATATCAAAGTTTGAGAAGAATGTGCAATTAATGCATAAATCGCCCCATCCTCAGGTGAAATTCCATATATTTCCAATGCTTTTTGAGCAGCATAATGATAGGTTCCAACGCCGCCTTGCACAGGGAGGATAAATCCGAGGCTTCCAATAGTCAATACGATTAAACCTGCTAAAGGACCCAGATTTTCAGTGGGTTGAAATGCAAAGAAGATCAGGTAAGTCATTAGAAAATAAGATGACCAGATTAATAAAGTATGAAAAACAAACTCCCATTTGCGCTCCAAATTAATAATGGTTTTGATGCCTGTCCAGAAGCCGCTGACGATTTCTCTTAGTTTAATATAGAGTGGTCGCTTCTTGAAATCCCGTTCTGAATTTTTTATTAATACCAGAATAATCATGCTTATGATAATTGCAAGGACGACAATAATTAAGGTGCTCATACTAAATAAACTGCCATAGCGGTCATTCAGGTAGTTAATGGATTGAAAAAGATAGACTTTTATAAGCTTAAATTCAATTGCAAAGCTAATAACCGTGATCAGGACCAATGAAATGAAATCAAATCCTCTTTCCACTATTACGGTTCCAATCAACTTGTTCAGGGGAATCTTATCCGTTCGATTTAGTGCCACGCAGCGTGAAATTTCACCCATGCGGGGAATTGCAAGGTTGGCCATATAGCCAAACATAACAGCCAGGAAAGTCCTCCAGGTGGATACTTTTGTTCCCAGGGGTTCAATGAGTAAAGCCCATCTCCGTCCCCTGCTTAAATGACCTCCTAATGCAATTAATAAAGCAAGGGCCACCCAGTAGTAGTTCGCATTTTTAAGTCCTTTAATTAGATTTTCCTTGTCAATGTTTCGGTAAACCAACCACAATAGCAAAACGCCAATGGCCAATACAAAAATATATTTTAAAACATCTAGCAGCTTTTTCAATTGATCGTGGATTTACCGTTTTCGGGGAGTAATATTTTGGGTTCAATTTGTGGGGCTTTTTCCACTTCAACCATTGCATATGAAACAATTACCAGGATGTCGCCAATACTTCCTTTGTGAGCGGCAGGACCATTTAATCCAATTATTCCGCTGCCTCTTTCCCCTTTGATCGTATAGGTTTCAAATCTTTCGCCATTCTGGATGTTTAATACCTGGACTTTTTCATTTGGGATCAGGTTGACAGCATCCATATAATCCTGATCAATTGTAATGCTTCCTATATAATTGAGATCAGCCTCAGTGACTTTTACCCGGTGTATTTTCGATTTTAATACTTCAATATACATTCAATGTGGTTTTACCAGAATATTGTCGATTAACCTGACTTTTCCAACTTTTAAGGCAGCCAATATGGCTAACTCATTTACTTCATTCACATCCTTAACAGGTTTTAAATCTTCAGCATTCCTAATTTCAAAATATTCCAATTCAACTAAATCATTCTTTGAAAGCAAGCTTTCAGCCCAGGATTTTATTTCCTTAATTGTACTCTTACCAAGCAATTCTTTTGCCCCTATTAAAGATTGATAGATTGTGGGAGCGAAATCCCTTTCCTTTGGTGTCAATCTCAAATTCCTGGAGCTCATCGCTAAACCATCTTTCTCTCGAATGACAGGGCAGCAGATCAATTCAGTTTTCAAATTGAAATGTTCCACCATTTTTTTTATTATCATAAATTGCTGATAATCCTTTTGTCCAAAAAATGCTTTATCAGGTTGAACGATGTCGAACAATCTTTTTACGACCGAAACCACACCCTTAAAATGCCCAGGACGAAATTTCCCTTCGAGTTCATGTTCAAGATAGCCCAGCTTTATGTCTATCAAATCAATTGATTCGTCCGTATAAATCTCTTTTGAATCCGGCGCAAAAATAACACTGCAATTGGTATTCCCAAGAATTTGAATATCCTTTTCAATCATACGAGGGTATTTTTCGAAATCTGATGTCTCATTAAACTGAGTGGGATTAACGAAAATACTGCAAACTGTAATATCAGATTCTTCTGATGATTTTTCAATTAAGGAAATATGTCCATCGTGCAATGCGCCCATGGTTGGAACAAAGCCAACTGTTTTTTCAGCCTGCCTGACTGAGCTGATATAATCAGTTAATAATATTTTGTTTTTATATATTGGGAGCAATGCTAAATGATTAGAATTGAATGTTAAACAATGATCAAAGCTAAGCGCTTTAATGATAATTTCATTAAAATTCCCTAAATTTGTAGCTTATTAAAGAATCAGTTGATTTAGGAGAAGACTAACAATTATGACGAATCAAAAAATATTGATTGTATGCCATGAAATGGCTCCATATACGGATTTAACCGACCAGGCGATTTTCCTCCGGGACCTGGCGTTAAATCTTCAAAAAAGAGGTGCGGAAATCCGGGTTTTTATGCCCAAATTTGGACACATTAAAGAAAGGAAACACCGGCTTCATGAAGTTATCAGGCTGTCCGGTTTAAACATTACTGTGGGAAGAAATAATAATCCTTTAATTATTAAGGTGGCCTCCCTGCAAACAGCTAAAATACAGGTTTATTTCCTGGATAATGAAGATTTCTTTATGAGGAAGAATTTCTTCCACGATGACAATGGGAAGTTTTTTGAAGATAATGATGAGCGGGCGATTTTTTATAATAAAGGGGTTCTCGAGTTGTTGATAAAACTGGGTTGGATGCCTGATGTAATTCATTGTCAGGGATGGTTAAGCGGACTGGTACCGACCTATGCAAGGACTATTTTCAGCAGTGAGCCATCTTTGAAAAAAGTAAAACTCATTTCATCAATTTATAGTAATAGCCTGGACAATAAACTTGGCGCTGATTTTGTAAAGAAATCTCATCTGAAGTTTCCCGATGGCAACTTTGATTACCTGGACAATCCAAAGGTATCTGATCTGTATAAAAGTGGATCATCTTTCTCGGATATTGTGGTGATTAGTGCGGATGATATTGAGAAGGAAACAGATGATTTTGTCAAAACGTTGAAAAAACCAATACTTGACATTCGGAAAAATAAAGGTGATTCATTCTATGACAAATATTTTGAGCTTATTAGTTAAGTACGGTTTCCGTTTCCCTGGTTTAATTTTAGCTACACTTTTATTTATTGTCTGCTCTTGCGATCCAAATGATTCTGTGGAATTCAATACCAACCGCAATGATAACACATTTGAATTTAGCCAGTCAGATTCTGTTATCCAACTCAGAACAATCAGGGAAGATTCTATCAGAAGTGATGAATTCACTAAAAACCTGATTGGAGTTTACCAGGATTTAACATTTGGGAAAGTAACCGCATCCGTTATTGCTGATATTCGCCTGCCTGCAAATGATATTGAATTAGGTACCAACCCGGTTTTTGATTCGCTTGTGCTGTATCTTAAATATTCATCAGCAGATGGCTATTTTGGCTGGTTAAATGATCCCCTGAAGTTTAATGTGCATGAACTGAACGAAAGAGTCTATCGGGACAGTGCTTACTATTCAACAGCCACTTTCGACACCAAACCAAGCCTTATTGGATCATGGGAAGGAAGACCTAAACCTTCGGATGCTGATGTAATTCGAATTGTCCTAACTGAAGAGCTTGGTTTACGAATTATGAACGCCAGCACGGCGCAGTTATCTGATGATGACGATTTTTATGAAGTGTTGAATGGCATTGGAATAATTCCGGAACAAATAAGCCCTACCGGATCAATCATTTACTTTAACCTGGAAGATGACTCATCCAATATGACACTTTACTTCAGGAATGATACAGATACCCTGTCAGCAATTTTCCAGATTAATAATGAGTGTGCAAGAATAAATACATTCCAGCATGATTTGACCGGAACTGTTTTAGAGGAACAAATAGACAATCCAACACAACTTTATGATAAGGTATATATAAAACCATTAGCGGGAAGCAAAGTAAGGCTTGACATAAGTTCTTATCTGAGGAAGCTGTCTGAAAATAATTTATATGCTGTAAACCGGGCTGAGCTTATTTTGAAACCTGATCTGTCACTTAGTTATTTGTCAAAAATTCCCTCCACTCTGCTATTGTTGAAAACCAACAAAGACAACATAAATTATATAATTATTGACAGATATGAGGATTATTTTGATGGTATATACAATCCGGAAACGGGCTCATACAACCTTGTTATTACCCGTTATATACAACAGGAGTTAGTTCATTATTATAATGATAAAAATTATGTTAGTTCCTTTGATCTGAACCTGATTTTACCATCTGACAACCCGATTGCTGCCGATCCATTGGTATTACGAGCAAATCAGGATACTTTATCTGCCATCCTGAAACTTTCTTATACCAAGCTGAAGTAAATATTAATTAAAATTAAATTATGTGTGGAATTGTTGCTTATATAGGTGATAAAGATGCCTGCCCGATATTAATGAAGGGTCTGCAAAGATTGGAATACAGAGGCTATGACAGTGCCGGAATTGCAATGTTGAATAATGATCTTCACGTATTTAAAATTGCCGGTAAAGTAAAATCACTGGAAACGTTTATTCAAGGCAAAGAAACACATGGGAACATTGGAATAGGACATACACGATGGGCAACACACGGGGAACCAAATAATGAAAATGCCCATCCCCACCTCTCGGAAAACAAGAATATTGCTTTAATCCATAATGGAATCATAGAGAATTATGATGTCTTAAAAATGGAGCTTAAAAAAAGAGGTCATACATTCAATAGCGATACAGATACGGAAGTATTGGTTCACCTGATTGAAGATATATTAAGGAATGAGAACATCAGCCTGGATGAAGCAGTTCGTTTAGCATTAAATAAAGTGGTGGGTGCATATGCAATTGTGGTGTTGGCTAAATCTGAGCCTGATATGCTCATTGCAGCACGAAAAGGAAGTCCTTTGGTTATTGGTTTGGGTGAAGGCGAATATTTTCTTGCATCGGATGCCACACCCATTGTGGAGTATACCAGGAATGTGATTTACATGAATGATGAAAATATGGCTATCATCAAACGTGATTCCTTTTCATTAAAAACCATAGAAAATAAAGTTCAAACTCCCTATATTCAGGAACTGGAAATGAATCTTGAAGCATTGGAAAAAGGAGGCTTCGAACATTTTATGCTAAAGGAAATCCATGAGCAACCCAACTCGGTCAGGGATACATTCAGAGGAAGATTAAACCTGGAGAAGGGAGAAATTCGTTTAGGTGGAATTCAGGATTACATCAACAAACTAAGTCACATTAAGCGAGTTGTAATTACCGCCTGTGGTACATCCTGGCATGCTGCCCTCATTGGTGAATACCTGATTGAAGAATTGGCTCGTATTCCTGTTGAAGTGGAGTATGGATCAGAATTCAGGTATCGCAATCCGGTAATTTATGAGGATGATTTATTAATTGCCATCTCTCAATCCGGAGAAACGGCAGATACACTTGCTGCAATTGAATTGGCAAAACAAAAAATACCAGCCGTATTTGGCATCTGTAATGTGGTGGGTTCTACTATAGCAAGAGTGACAAATGCAGGCATTTATACACATGCAGGACCTGAAATTGGCGTGGCATCCACCAAAGCTTTTACATCCCAACTGGTTGTATTAAACTTATTGGCTTTGCAGTGGGCAAAAATTAAAGGGACGATAACCAATACACGATTTCATGAATACATTCAGGAGTTTAGCACCATTCCGGATAAAATAAAAGAAGTGCTTAAAAGCCAGGATAAAATCAAAGAACTGGCAGAAATCTTTAAAAACAGGAAGAATTTTCTTTACCTGGGACGTGGTTTGAACTTTCCTGTTGCACTCGAGGGTGCTTTGAAATTAAAAGAGATCTCCTACATTCATGCAGAAGGCTATCCGGCTGCAGAAATGAAACATGGTCCCATTGCCCTGATAGATAAAAATATGCCTGTAGTAGTGATAGCTACGAATAAAACAATATACGACAAGGTACTCTCCAATATTCAGGAAGTAAAAGCGCGAAAAGGGATCATTATTGCCATTGTGAACAAAGGAGATAAAGTGATCAGCGAAGTGTCAGACTATGTGATTGAGATTCCTGAAACAGAAGAGATCTTTTCACCCATGATCTCAGTTATACCCTTGCAGTTATTGGCTTATCACATGGCTGTATTGCGTGGCTGCAATGTCGATCAGCCAAGGAATCTGGCCAAATCCGTTACTGTTGAGTAGCTTCCCTTTTTATTGTAACCCAAGCATCCCTGTTTCTGCTTTTGTTTGCCTTTTCAAATGGTTTCGCTTTTAATCATTCTTGCAAGACAAGCTGCATTACAATTCTATAAAAACGGGACAATGATCCGATTGATGCACATCATTCCAGATTTCTGATTGTTTGATTTGATCTTTCAGGGCAGCTGACACCATATTATAATCGATACGCCAGCCTTTGTTATTAGTCCGTGCATTTGCCCGGTAAGACCACCAGGAATATTTTGCAATGGATGGATTTTTGAATCTAAAGCTGTCTGTAAAGCCTAATTCAATAAAGTCAGACATCCACATTCTCTCTTCGGGTAAAAAACCGGAACTTTTTGCATTCCGGATGGGATCATGAATATCGATTGCTTCATGGCAAATATTGTAATCTCCGGAAATAATTAGTTTAGGCCTTTTTTTGACCAGATTTTCAATGTAGGTGTAAAAGAATTCAAGAAATTCCATTTTGAAAGCCTGGCGATCATCACCACTGGAGCCCGAAGGAAAGTAAACGGATAGTTGGGACAAGTCTCCAAAATCAGCTCTTAATATTCTGCCTTCATAATCGTATTTTGCTTCTCCGCATCCCACAACAACCCGATCAGGTTTTGATTTGGAAAGCAATCCCACTCCACTGTAGCCTTTTTTTTGTGCAGGAAACCAGAAACACTGGTAGCCCAGATCTTCAAATTGGCTTAGATCAAATTGTTCAGGATGGGCCTTAAGTTCCTGAAAGCATACAATATCGGAATTACTTTCTTTCAGAAAACTAATCAATCCCTTATTGATGGCTGCCCGGATACCATTTACGTTATAGGAGACAATCTGCATACGATAACAATAAAATTGCTTTATTGTATAAATACTTTCTGAACAAGAGCTCCTTCCTTGTTTAGCAAATGGACAAAATACATGCCCGCTGGTGCTTTCAGGTTTATATGGATAGTTTTGTTAATTAAGCCATTGATCCCCAGGTATTCATAAACAATATGTCCGCTGACATCCAACACTTTTATATGTATCAATTCAGGTCCGGCATAATCCAATTGAAAAGAACCCGTATTAGGATTGGGATATAGATTGAATTTGACTTTTTTGTCTTCCTCGAGAGAATTTGTGATCATCAATGTTTTAGTTGTGGAATCTTTACCACATCCATTTTCGATGAGCAGTTTTACCATGTAATTCCCTCCGTCAGCATATTTATGAGATGGGTTTTCTTCTTCAGATGTATTCCCGTCGCCAAAGTCCCAATAATAATGAGCGGCATCAGTCGTCAGATGATTGAAATGAACATACAATCCTGAATCTGAGTAATTGAAATCTGACTGTGGCATGTTATGATCAACCCGTGCTTCTACGGCTACTGCTGGACTTATGCAAACGTCCACTTCTTTTATTTCCCAGTCGTAATAGAAATAATAATAATTGTCACCTGCAGTGCTGGTTTGTATAGTAACAAGGTCTTCGATAAAATAGGGATAGGAAACTCCGGAATTATTCCTGTAAAGTGCTGAATTTGTTGTTGAAAGGGTGTAATTGTTACCCTTTTCTATTTTAAAATTAAGATTTACATAATGATCGCCATGATTGATATTTATATTCGTATCATATACTGTATTATCCAGGCTGTCTTTTAAAATAATTTGTCGCATACCATCGCCAGATGCAAATACCCTGACAGCTTTGAGTAAAATCTTTTTATGCGCGTTAAAAACCAGGCCCTGGGTTCCGTTAAAATAACCACCACCACCGATGGTATTGCTGTAAGGTCCACCAAAATAGGAATTTCCAGGAGTTAAAGATCTAAGGTAATAGGTTTTTGAGGAGGATAATACAGGAGTTGTGAATGAATGGCCGGTAGCAATAGGAATTGAATCGCTTTCATTTTCCAGCCAGATCATATTTCCTTCACCTTCAGCTAATAGAGTTAGCTGACCGGCTCCACACCTTAAATCAGGTATTGATATAGGAGCATCAGGTATTTCAATCAGGATGTTTTTAAATGTAAAACTATCAGATCCACCAGCATTGCTTGAAACAAGGCTGACATTATACAAACCTGTTTGAGAATAATGATGCACTGGATTTTGATCAGTTGAAGTGGAGCCATCGCCAAAATACCATTTCCAGGATAGGGGATTATTCAAAGATCTGTCAGTAAATGAAACTTCTCCAGTACAGGAATAATTGTCTGATGGATTGAAATATGCATAGGGTGGTTCTCCTGTTCTTAAGCATCTCCAGGTGAGTTCAAAGCCTGGCTGGTTGTTAAGGGCATCACTCCTGAAACGCAACGTTATTGCAGTGTCCGTTGAAACAATAATTCCCTGTCCGGGAAGGGCTGAACCTGAATAATTCCCTATAAGTGGCGAAGATATTTTCGGACCATCGTAAATGTCAAGAAAGTCATAATTTCTTTCAGTTTCAAAGGATACAAACTCAAGAATTACACCGTTAGAACCAGTGGGTGCAATGGTGGCATAGGTATTTAAGTTGCTGCTGTAATTATTGTTTTCTCCGGGATCAAATAATCTTCCTGTACAGGAAGTGTAAATTTCTCCGGTTACATCAGCTGACATTACATAAGCACATTCTATATTTTGATCAACTGTAATGTAATCGTCCTTAAATAAAGAATCCATCCCAAAATCATTGTAAGCGACTAGAATGACATCGTAGGTTCCTGCATTGGGATAATGAACTCGTGGTGTCCTTTCTGTTGATGTTGCAGGAACGCCTCCGGGGAAATACCACTTAAAGCTAAGTGAATAAACAGATGTGTTTGCAAATGTCATGGAATAACCTTCACAAATGGTCGTTTTTGGAGCGTCAAATGAAGACACAGGAGGCGTTGAAAGAGGGTAATATAATTCTGATTCGAATAGTCCCCGTCCATAAGTGGCTGCACGAATCCTGCTTTTTGAATTATCCGTTGCATCATAGTATATATCCAAATCGCTAACTATGGTATTTGGGATCCCGTCATTGTAACTAACCCAGTCAGTAAGGGAACTGTCGCGATAATACACTCCAACATCTGTTCCTACATAAATTCCACCGTATGAGTTTTTCTCGTAAACAATGCAATTGGCAGGTAGATTTGGGAGTCCTCCGGTTATATTAGTCCAGCTGTCTCCATAGTTATCAGAAACAAAAACTTTATTGGAAGCAGAATAACCGCTGAAAGTAACATAAACAATATTTGGATATTCAGGGTGTACCTCAATCCATGTGATAGATGCACTCCCTGTTGGCAAACCAGTGATCAAATTCCAGTCTGTTCCACTATTGGTGGTTTTATACATAGACGTCGATTTAGCCACATATAAAACATTGGTGTCAGATTTTGAATTTGCAATTGCTACTACTTTGGAATTTCCCCAATTCGTAAGCTTAACCCAATCGTCATAGCCCCGGTTGTTATTTCTCCATAAATTTCCATAGCCGGCATACAGTATTTTGGGATCTTTTGCGTTTAAAATAAAAGGAGTTATCCAACCTCCTGTTTCATTAATATTTCTTTTTATCCGGGAGAAGGAATTTCCCCCGTTTGCAGATCTCCTGATATCCCCATAATAGATGGACCCGTACATATAACTGGGATTGGAATAATCAATGATGCATTCCATTCCATCACCGCCTAACACGTTGGTCCAGTCGGGATCGTAAAGTTTTGATCCATTATCCTGGAGGCCGGTCATGACCAAATTCTTGTCGGTAGCAGAAATGCCTAAGCGATATATTTGTGAGATCACTAAGGTTTGGCTAATATCCGTATAACTGTTTCCATTATCTAAACTTCTGAAAATACCTCCATCGCTGCCAATATAGAGAGCATATGGATTATTGGGATGAAAACGCATGTCATGTATATCTGCATGAACCCATGGGGCACCGCCACTACCTGTCCAGTGTGCATTTAATGTCCAATTGACTCCTTCATCTGTTGATTTCCAAATGTTCACTCCTCCCACATATACTTCTGCTTTATTGAGAGGAGATACTGCTATAGTTAGATCATACCAGCCCTGTCCTCTAGAATCATTGCCGTTTGAAGACCATCCCAGAAGATTGGGGCTTGTTGACATTTCGACAAATGAATCAGCACCATTGGTGGAACGATATAATCCTAAAAAACCATGGCGATTGCTATAATTAGAAGATGGGGATTCTGATGCAACGACATATACGTAATTAGTATCATCAATAGTTACACCAATGGCTAACCTGTTGGCCTTCCCGGTAAAATCGCCACTTATTTCAGAGAAGCTGTTTCCACCATTAAGCGAACGGTAAAACTTACCCCCGGCTGAAGAGGACGCGGTATAAGAAGTGGCATAAACCACATTTGGATTCCCGGGTTTAAAGGCAATATCTTTAAATCCTCCACTTTGAGTCTGTGTCCAGTTAACTCCTGCATTTGTGGTTTTATAAATTCCTGCATTAGTTGCTGCCAGAATAATATCAGGATTTGCTGGATGCATGATCAGTTTGCGTATACTCCTGGTATAAACGATATCCCAGTTCAGCCCTGTGGTATTCCAGCTGCTTCCTCCATCAGTCGATTTTAGTACACCTAAACTATAGGTGTCGTAGGCATCTCCATCACTCGAAGCCAAATACATGATGTCTGGATTTGTGGGATGAATAAGCAAGTCACTCACTCCAATAGCTGGCAAATTATCTGTATTGGTTGTCCAGCTGACACCCCCGTCAGTGCTTTTCCAAAGTCCACCTGAAGGAGCTCCAACCCATATGATATTCGTATCGTTGGGATGAAAAACAACACAATTTACACGTCCAATGCCTGTTCCTGATGAAATACTTGGTCCCAGGGAAGTCCAGTTTCCGCTACTCCTTTTGTAATCTGGTCGTATGGGTTGTTTTGGATTTAATGCATGAAAAGTAGCCATTGGATTTGGAAGCACTCCGCTTGGATAAACCCGCGGTTCCATAAACCATTCCCAGCGCTTATATTGTTTCCAACCTCTTAAATCCTCTTTATTTGCCACTTTGTTCCATTCAGTATCAAAATATTGTTGAATTTCATAGAAATTTTTATCGCCAGGAATCAGCGGATTATTATCTATTTGTGCAATTGCTTTATTTGGAATGAAGAAGAAAGAGCTTAGAAATATGATAATATAACAGGCCATGTTCTGACCTAAACTTTTTAAATAATTCATCGGGTTAAATTTAAAAATGATAAATGCTTTTCGCCTAACAAAGATACGGATTTAGAATGGTTTCTCTTAAAGGATAAGTTGCATTTTAATATAATGCATATAAACGATGGAAACGTTATGGCCTTGTTTTTGTTTCCATAATCTCTTTTTGATTTTTTCCCTGCTAAAAACATGTTGACCTATTAATGGATCAAAGATTCTCTGAAATATTGACAGAATGCAAGCGGATTTTCATGACTTACGGAATCCGCTCAGTGTCTATGGATGACATATGCCGCGAGTTAGGTATATCAAAAAAAACCTTGTATCAATATGTCAGTAGCAAAGCAAACCTGATTGAACAGACTTTGTTGTATGATCATGAGCAAGTGAAAAAAGAATATCATAAAATTTTCACTGAATATAAAAATGCAATTGATCAATTATTGATGGTGAGTTTTTTAATTAGCAAAAAACTGTCTGAATTCAATCCCTCATTCAATCATGATTTAAGGAAATATTTTCCAGCATCGAACAGGGAAAATAAAGCTGAACGTCAGAAGAATATTGCCGAAAGGATAAAAAAGAATATTGAGTTGGGAATAAAACAGGGTATGTTCCGAGAGAATTTAAATCCTGAACTGGTTGCACAACTTTATGTTCAAAAGATAGAGGGAATTATGAATCCAGAAAACTTGCAAATCTCCGGATATTCTTTTTCAGATATATTCAAAGCCATGTTTGAAAATCATATCAGGGGAATTGCCAACCAAACAGGAATTGAATATTACGAAGAAAAAATTAAATCATTGAATATTAAAATCTAGTTAAATGAATAGTATAATTTCAATTAAGTTAATAGTCCTTTTAATCCTATTGTCTTCGAATGTGATTTTCGGGCAAAGCAATTTTAGTTTAAAGGAAGCACAGGAATATGCGCTAAAAAATAACATCCAGGTCAAAAATGCATTAATTGACATTCAAAAAGCGAAGAAGAAAATCTGGGAAACTGCAGCCATGGGATTACCACAAATTAGCGGGGCAATTGATTATACTTATATGCCAACTGTTCCAGAAATGCAATTTGCAGTTGTTACCCATGGAGAATTACAGCCAGATGGGAAAACAGTATCACTCAATTCGATGAATGTTCCAATAAAACTTGGAGTTCCCCATTCTTTCACTTTTACAGCTACTGCCAGTCAACTCTTGTTTTCAGGCTCTTATATTGTAGGTTTACAAACTTCTAAGACTTTTAAAAAACTGTCTGAACAAAGTTTGGAGATGTCTAAAAACGACGTTATAGAAAATGTTTCTAATACGTATTTAATGGTACTTGCTGTTGAGGAAAATAAAAGCTTACTGAAAGCTACGTCAGATAATATGAATAAAACTTTGGTAGAATTAAAAGCCATGTTTGCTGAAGGCTTGATTGAAAATACAGATGTTGATCAGCTGCAATACACAGTTTCTAACATTGACAATGCATATAAAATGTTGGAACGACAGACTGAGATTGCTTACAGATTATTAAAATTCCAAATGGGAATGGATCTGGACCAGGAAATTGAATTAACAGATAATCTGAAGGATATACTTGCCGGGATTGAAATGGAAAGCATGATGGCTTATCAGTTTGATATCAACAGAAACATAACTTATCAATTGCTAAACACACAAGAATCTTTACAAAATTCATTAGTAAAACTTGAAAAATCAAACTATCTTCCAACTTTTGCTGCTTTTTATCAGCATCAGGAAAAGCCTAACAAAGCAGATTTTGATTTTACATTTCCTGACATTATTGGTGCAAGCTTAAGCATCCCAATTTTCAGCTCTGGAATGCGTAATGCAAAAGTAGACCAGGCAAATATGGAACTGGAAAAAACTCAGAATACAAAATCCATGGCTATTCAAGGAATAAAACTTGAAGTTCAACAAGCACAGATTACACTTCAATCGTCTTATGAAAAATTTGTTAATGAAAAAACTAATCAGGATTTAGCAAAAAGAATATATGATAAAACCTTGATTAAGTATAAGGAAGGTATGGTGTCCAGTATGGATTTGAGCCAGGCCAACAGCCAATATTTAAATGCTCAAACGAATTATTTCAATGCCTTAGTTGAGGTATTACAAGCAAAAAATAAATTAGACAATCTGCTGAATAATAAATGATGGATGGGGTATTAATGAAGGAAATAGAATATGGATGCCACGGATTCACAGAAAGTATTCCGTGAATCCGTGGCATTAAGAAAATAAATAATTATGAATTCAATAAACAGTATAAATACGAAGAAAATGAAAGTATTAGGAGCACTTGGGATTACTTTTTTGGTATTACTTGCATCCTGTGGCCAAACGGACAAAGTAAGTCAGCTGGAGAAATTAAAAAAACAACAATCAGAATTGGCCTTGAAGATCAAGAACCTTGAAGAAGAAATTGCTGGGGAAGGTCAGCTGGTGGATCAGCATAATACAGTGCCTGTTAAACTGAAAG
>JADHTG010000009.1 GCA_016776505.1 Bacteroidota bacterium | reverse complement strand
AAGTCTCACAGGACAGCCATACATTTGATACATCAGGAGGATCATTTGTTTTTGATGTCTTTACGAGCCTGTCAAGCTGGAACGCTGTTTCGGACCAGTCGTGGCTTACTTTGGTGCTGGATGTTGCGAATAATAAATTCACGGCTACGGCCTCAAAAAACACCGAATCGACTCCCCGCCAGGCCATCATAACCCTGAGCGGTGACAATGTGGGGGATGTATTGATCGTGGTGATGCAGGATGGAGTGATCAGCATTCCAGAAATAAAAGGTGAGCTGGAATTATTTGTTTATCCAAACCCATTTGACCAGTATTTCTTCCTCTATTTGCCTGGAACAAAAGGTGAGTACAAAATTGTTAGTTTGCATGATATGAATGGGAAAGTTCTGTTTAGCCGGGAATACAAAGGAGATGAGTTAATTAAGATGGACAGGAACGAGCTGGCAGCAGGCATGTATTTTATCCGGGTTGTAACGGATCAAGCTTTTATGCAGAAAATAGTGGCTTATTAGGTAGTATGCAGGTTTCAAGTTTCATTACTGCCGGGAGCAAGTGACTAGAAACCAGCGGTACTGAATATCCTAATAAAATTCGTAATTATTGTATCTTTGTGCCTTGTTACACTTACCGGGGCCGACTGGAATTGACAGGTTAGGAGTGGTATTTGTAAGCATGCCGGGTCAAGCGATAGATCCCGTAAAAAGCGGTCGCACAACATTAATAGGCGAATATAATTATTCTTTAGCTGCCTAATCTAGGATTAAGCTACGCTAATCTTTCCCAACTGCCCCGTCTGTTGGCGGTTGAATCGGAAGGACCGAAATAACAGAATAAGTCCTGTCATGTCCTGAGTCAGGAACGAAAATCGAAGGGACTCAGACCAAAGTCCGGTATTTTCAGACCTGCTTTGGTTAAAATCAACTGAAAATAAGCATGTAGAAAGCATTTAGTACGCTATCTCTGGACGGGAGTTCGAATCTCCCCGGCTCCACCTTTGCTCTCCGAAGCTTTTTGCCTTGGCGAAAAGCGAAGGAGAGTTCGCTCTCCGAAACCCTGGTGTAGGAGAGCACTAATTAGATAAACAAACTACACCTAAAATGATTCTCTACACAAGCTTCTCCGAGCTTCGGTGGATGCAATCCACCTTTCGCTTTTTCAAGCTTCAGAGAATACAATCCACCTTTCGCTTTTTCAAGCTGCAAGGAATGAAATTCAGCCTTTTGTTGAACTACTTAATTTTCTTGCTATGCATTTCGTTTATATTTTAAAATGTGCTGATTCATCCTATTATACAGCTTGCACCAATAATATTGATGCCAGACTTGAAAGACATAATAACGGTTTTGTTCATTATTCTGGACAAGCCAAAACAATTGACCAGCTATGGCCGAAATTAATTCACTATGCCAATATCTTCATACTGAATTATTTAAACGGAACAATTTAAGCGGTATATCCAGCCATTGAGGCAGTACAATAAATAAAACAAGCAAACACAGCTATTGAAAAATGGATTTCTTAAAAGATGCTAATTAAAAATAGCACCTGCTTTTAATAAATTAAGCATATTAACTCTCGTTTTTGTCTGTCTGCACTTGTTTTTTTTGTAAACTTAATTCTTTATAATTCTGCTTATCTGATCATGATTTTCAAGTCTTAGTTTAACTATATAGACCCCTTTTGGTTTATTAGACAGATCAATTAATTCAGTATCAGTTTTAGGTTTAATCACCATAATTTCCTGTCCGAATGCATTGGTAATCACAATTAAATCGAGTTTTGTTGATGATTTAATTATAAAAACACCTTTATTGGGATTGGGATAAATACTTATTAAATTATCAATTTCTGACATAGCAATTCCGGTTGCCGTTACAACGATTGATTTAATATCACAATTTTCACATCCTTCATTTGAAGTAACACATAACTCAACAGTATAGGTATCAGGTGATGAATATATATGTACTGGATGCCTGATAGTTGATGTTTTGCCATCTCCGAAATTCCAATCCCAGGAAACAATACTGCCGGCTGAAATACTGGAAGAATCGTAAAACTGTATAGTAGAATCTGTGAGTGTGCTTGAACCGATTTTTACCACCGGATTCGGCATAACAAATACTGTTTGAATTAGGGAGTCTGAACAAACTGAGGTAGAAGCCACCAATTTAATTTGATACGAGCCGGTTGTGTTATAGGAGAATGCTTCGGGAGTCATCAAATTGGAAGTACGTGAATCCCCCAATTCCCAAAAATAATTACTGGCATCAGTTGAATTATTGATAATTGATATGGTCTCTGAAGCACAAACAATAGAATCAATTTTGAAATCAGCTTTTGGAGCTTTATGGATTATAACGGACTCTATAGTTGAATCGGCACAACCCTGGATATTGAATACTTTCAGTTTGACTTGATAAATTCCGGGAGAGCTATACATATGATCAACTTCTGTTAATACAGATGTGTCGCCATCACCAAAATCCCATATACGGAATACTGAATTGATGGTTGAATCTATAAATCTGGCACCATTACAAATTTCACTAAAACTTAAGTGGACTTTTGGATTTGGATTGACAACAACTGTTTTGGTAAGAGAGTCAATACAATTTGAGCCTGTTACAATTAATTTAATATCGTAAGAACCAACTGCTGAGATCGAGAATGCCAATGGATTTTTCAAATTAGAAATCATAGAATCTTTTAAATACCAGAAGTAAGCATTTGCAGCTGTTGAATTATTGACTATCGTGGTTATTTCAGAACTACATATACTCGTATCAATACTGAATTCAGCTTTAGGTGCATCGGGGATTATTATGGTTTGCATGCTTGAATCGGCACAATCCTGGTTATTGAATACTTTCAGTTTGACTTGATAAGTTCCGGGAGAACTATAAATATGATCAATGTCTGTTAATACAGATGTGTCGCCATCTCCAAAATCCCATATACGGAATAGAGAATTGATAGTTGAATCTATTAATCGGGCACCATTACAAATTTCACTAAAACTGAAGTGGGCAATTGGGTTTGGATTAACTACCACTGTTTTTGTCAGAGAGTCTTTACACCCTGAGCCTGAAGCAGATAATTTGACATCATACGTGCCGGCTGTAGTGTATAAAAATGTCAAGGGATTTTTAAGATTAGAAGTCATAGAATCTCCCAAATCCCAGAAGTAACTGTCTGCATCAGTCGAATTATTTATAATTGTAATCTTCTCATTAACACATACAATAGAATCGATACTGAAATCAGCTATTGTTGTATCTGGGATTATTATGGTTTGTATGATTGAATCGGTACAGCCATTGTTATCCATTACTTTCAGTTTTACCTGGTATGTTCCGGGAGAGCTATAGATGTGTTTGATATCAGATAAATATGATGTGTCACCATCATCAAAATCCCAGAAGCGGTTTACTGAATTGGTAGTATAATCTATGAATCTGGCTCCTTTACAAATTTTCACAATACCCATTTTTACTGTGGGACCTGGTAACACAGTAACATAAATTAATAAATAATCCTTGTGGTTAAGGGAGTTTGTTTTGGTTAACCTGACAATTCCTTGCCCGTCAGTTGGCCACTTAACAGTAAGTATATTAGTACCTTGCCCACTTATAATGGAACCATTTGTAATACTCCAGGAATATGTACAGTTAGTACAAGGATAAGCAGTATAAGTTGCTGTCTGACCTTCACAAATTTCGGAAGGGCCCGATATTAATTGTGATATTGGATCAGGAATATTGTATTTCAGTGCCCTGTAAGTACAAGACGGAAATGAAGCTTCAAAGACCTTATTCCCTGCGGTATCAACTTCGGTCATTTTAGTAACAGATCCCCAACCAATGAAGGTATTGCCATTTGCTAACCTGATTGCACTTCCCATTGCCCAACTAAGAATATCCGGAGTGTTTCTGTATTGAAATACAAGATTTGCTGTTTTATTGACCTCATCAATTTCATATTCAATAGCACGGGAATACCGACCAAGTCCATTATCAAACAGTGTGATATTTCCGTTAGGTAATCTGTTTACAGTATGCTGAAAAATGAAACCTAAAGTGTCATTTGTAAATGTAAATTGATTGCTTTTGGCCAGTCTTCCCAACCTCCAAATTATATTTCCGTTATTAAGGTTGATTTTGGTAATTTCATTTAATGAAGGGTTGCACATAAGAATAGTCGTGTCAGTATCGAGAAAAAGGCTGTTGGTATGTGCAAAATCAAAAACAGGAGCAGTGAGATCCCCTACATGATCGGTAATAGAAATATGATCCAAGACTTTCCACTCAAAAATTAAATTGTCATTGGAATCTATCCCCTGGATGATGTTACCTGTTACCTGGGCATTAGTACTACCACCGGAAACCACCTGTGACATATCAATTGTTCTTACTTCATTCGCTATTATAAAATATTGATTATCATTCGAGATAATAAGCTCATGATTATTCGTTGAATATCCGTTTTTAGCTACGACTGTATCAATTATATTAAAGAATTGATCCATCATATAATATCGGTTCTGTTTATTGGCAAAAAAGGAATATTTGCCATTGGGTTGGGGCTTAAAATCCAAAAATCTGCCATTTATAGCGGTGGGAAATGATTTGGCATATATTATTCTTCCCTGTTTGTCAAGAATTAAAAGATAAAATTTACCTGCTGTACCCGTCCAAAAAGTTGCAATAAATGTATATCCGTTGGAAGGATTAATGTTCGTAGTTACATTGACTGCGGGTAACTGAGCTCCTGCTGAAAAAAACAAAAATTGACACAATATAAATAAAATTGCAAACCTTAAGTTTTTCATTGTATAATTTTATTAAGAGTCCCTTTTTAATAAGTAAAGTATGTGTCAAATTGTTTTCAATAGGCATCAGTTTTAAGGTATTAAAGACGGTGATAATGTACAATGTTTTTTTAATTCTGTATACATTGATGACAATTATTTTACATGACAACAAATAGGCTAGGGTGTAGACCCAACAAGGAACGAGCTTTCTCGTTTTACCTGATTTTTTTTCAAAATATTAAATAATTTGTGTGTTATTGAATTTCCTCATCCATTTTATAATTCACTATTTTTGTTAAGATTGCAATAAACCCATGAATTAATAAAATATGAACTATTTGGATTCTTAAAAATAGTTCATCCGAATTTGTAGCATGCTAAAGCTGAATGAATTATTGATCGCTCACAGGGGAGAATCCTTTGATGCCCCTGAAAATACACTTTCTTCCATTGTTCTGGCCTGGAAAAGACAGGTAAAAGCCGTTGAAATTGATATTCATTTGACCAGGGATAATGAAATTGTTGTGATTCATGATTACGATACACTCAGAGTATCAGGAAAGAAGAAAATAATCAAAAAATCAAGCCTGGAAGAATTAAAACTACTTGATGCTGGCAAATACAAAAATCCAGTTTGGGAAAACGTCCGGATTCCTACGCTCAAGGAAGTATTACAAACAGTTCCGGCAGATGGCCGGCTTATCATTGAAATTAAAAGTGATGCAAAAATCCTGGAATTTCTAAAGTCTGATTTAGATCAATCCGGATTGAAAAATTCCCAAATAGAAATAATTGCTTTCAATGCAGGAACATTAGCCAAAGCCAAACAAATGATGCCGGATTACAGCTTATTTTGGCTGCTTGACCTGGATTATTTCTGGCCTCACTGGATACTTCAGATAAATAAAAAACGAATGATAAATAAAGTCAAAAGACTTCATTTAGATGGTGTTGATGTCTGGGCAGGAAGAATTCTGGACAAAAGATTTATTGAAGCATTTAAAAATGAGGGATTACGGATATATACCTGGACGGTTGACAATCCGGAAAAAGCAAAATCACTCATTGAAAATGGGATTGATGGTATAACAACGAACAGGGCCGGCTGGATGTTGGAACTGTTAAACAAATAAAATATTCACAGTTAAAAATGGCATGCGTTATTATAGGAATCCATGGTCTCGGCAATAAGCCGCCAAAAAAACAATTGGAACATTGGTGGAAACTTGCCATGATGGAAGGATTAAAAACACATGGCTTTCATACAAAATTACCCAATTTCGAATTGGTTTATTGGGCAGATATACTGAATGAGCGACCTTTGAGTGAATCCGAAAAAGACAAAAACAGTCCTTATTTTTTAAAGGAAAAATATAGGCGGGCCAGCAAGGACTTCCCAATGGAAAGCCATAGCAGGAGGAAAAAGATCATTGATTTTATTGGTAAACAAATCAATCATTTATTTCTTAATGAGGATCTTAGTCTGAATTACTCCAAACTATCGGATGCTATTCTACAAACATATTTCCGTGACCTGGATATTTATTTTACCCAGAACTGTACATTGGATAATGCATCCATCTGCAAAGCAAAAGATTTAATAAATAACAGTTTATTCCAGCTACTGGAAAAATACAAGGATGATGAAATTATGCTGATTAGTCATTCTATGGGCAGTATCATTGCATTTGAGGTACTTAATTTTGAGGCCACTCATATCGATATTAATACCTTTATTACGATAGGATCTCCCCTCGGTTTACCCGTTGTCATTAGCAAAATAGCCGCTGAGCAAAAAAAAGGCGGAGCTGATCTGACTCACATAAGAACTCCTGCTACTGTAAAAAAATTCTGGTATAATTTTTCAGATATTCTTGATAAAATTGCTTTAAACTATCAGCTTTCAGACGATTTCTATGAAAACGAGCAGGGCATAAAACCCATTGATTTCCTGGTTGTTAATAATTATGAAATGAATGGAAAAAGGAATCCTCATAAATCGTATGGTTACCTGAGAACACGTGAATTTTCAACCATCCTGAATGAATTTATCATGAAGAATAAATTTAGCAGGAAAAAATTCGTTTTTCAAAAATCCGGTCAATTCATTAAACAATTAAAAGATCGGTTCTTTATCAAAGGAAAAATGTGATATGCTGCGTAAAAAAATGATTTCTGACATCAGAAAAGCTGGTAAGAAGTGGGATATCGCTATTATCGGCGGAGGAGCTACAGGAGTTGGAACGGCTGTTGAAGCTGCTTCAAGAGGCTATAAAGTCGTATTAATTGAGCAATCAGACTTTGGAAAAGGGACTTCAAGCCGAAGCACTAAATTGGTCCACGGAGGTGTTCGTTATTTGCAACAGGGAAATATCTCCCTCGTACTTGAAGCCCTGAAGGAAAGGGGAATTCTCTACAGGAACGCTCCCCACCTGGTTCACAACCTGGCTTTTGTTGTTCCGGTTTACGATTGGTGGGAAGGGCCATTCTATGGCATCGGGCTTAAAATTTATGATATGCTTGCCGGGAAAGAAGGATTTGGTCCATCAAAAATTCTTTCAAAAGAAGAAACCATTTCACATATTCCCACAATTGAAACCGAAGGATTAAGGGGAGGTGTTATCTATCACGATGGGCAGTTTGACGATGCCCGTTTGTTGATTAATCTGGTGCAAACAGCTCAGGAACAGGGAGCATTGATGCTTAACTATGTGAAAGCACTGGCATTGCTTAAGGAAAACGATGAAATAAGCGGAATTCTAGCGCACGACATGGAATCTGGCGAAAAACTGACTATTCATGCAAAAGTTGTCATCAATGCTACGGGTGTATTTTCCGATTCTGTGAGAAAAATGGATGATCCTGAAATCAAAAATATAATGACCAGCAGCCAGGGAGTTCACCTGGTTCTTGATAAAAGCTTTCTACCCGGAAATACAGCCATCATGGTTCCGCACACAGATGATGGCCGGGTATTGTTCGCCCTTCCATGGCACAACAGAACCCTGGTGGGTACAACGGATACTTTTGTGGATGAATATCTACCTGAACCCACTGCACGTGAAGATGAAATAGATTTTTTACTGAAACATTCTGCACAATATTTAACAAAAGATCCTGATAGAGGTGATGTGAAAAGTGTGTTTGTGGGTTTGCGACCATTGGTGAAAAGCAGTCATAATGATGAAGACACTGCCTCCATATCCCGTGATCATACGATTACGATTTCCCGATCAGGTCTCATTTCTATAGCAGGTGGCAAATGGACTACCTATAGAAAAATGGCAGAAGATACCCTGGAGCAGGCGATAGCAATAGGTGGTTTGGAAGAAAGCGAATCCGTAACAAAAAAATTACGCATTCATGGATACCAGTCAGACTCAAAAAATGAAGATGCATTCAGTATATACGGTTCTGATGCATCTGAACTGGAGGCCTTTATAAATGTAAATCCCGGATTGAATAAACGTTTACACCCGGATTATGATATCCGAGAAGCTGAGATCATCTGGGCCGTCAGAAATGAAATGGCAAGAACCATTGAGGATTTCCTGGCAAGACGAACACGGCTCTTGCTTCTCGATGCCCGGGCAAGTATAGAAGTGGCTCCTTTTGTAGCAAGCAGTATGGCAAAGGAACTGGGTCGTAATAAAGAGTGGATCAGGCAGCAAATAGATCAATATGTTAAACTGGCTCATTATTATATCCTTTCATAAAGCGCAAACCAGTTAGTTCACAGTTCATCAAACCGCTATAAAACTCTTTTTACATTTACTGCCGGATCAAAATAGCCACCCGGTCTGCTTGACAGTATATAACTTATTGGGTCAGGTTTGCAATTCATGATTAAATTTGTGAAGTATTTACTATCATAAATTAACAAGATTTGGAACATATTTTTAGCAAATTAAATGGCTTTTTCTGCTTGCTCTGTTTATGTATCCCCATTACTAATGTGTATGCACAGGACACCAATTATATCAAAGCAAACATCACAGTGGACAGTTGGGAAAATCCTAAATTCAATGATGCAGTTGTCCGCTATACTGATATTTTTAGTAATGAAAGCAAGGCAGATACTACGAAAAAAGGACTGTGCATTGTTAAGCTTAATTTAAATACGACTTATCTCATTGCTGTCAGCCATCCTGAATTTTATACGAAATCCATTGAAGTGGAAACTGATGTTCCCCGTAAACAGCTTCATAAATCGCACACCCTTTTTTTAGAAATAATTCTAAAAAAGAATTGCGATGAAAATCCTGCTAAAGTGGAATTAACCCCTGATCCCATTGGAAGGGTGAAGTTTAATAGAGGCGATAAAGAATTCCAGTATGATTATGAATTCACCTACCTGATGGAAGCCAAATATGAGGAAGAAAGAAAATTAAGATGCCGGATTGCTGAAGAGTTAAGAAAGGAAGCAAAAAGACAGGAAGAAGAACGCTTAAAAGCACTTAAACTGGCAGAAAAAATGGCATCTGAAAAAGCAGAACGGGATAGATTATTAGCTGAAAAAGCTCGAATCGACAGTATACAGATGGCAACAGCTAAACAAGAATCAGATCGACTGGCTATGATTGAACAGAAACGATTAGAACGGGAGGCTGAAGAAAAGCGAATCAAAGAAGAAAATGAGAAATTCAGGCAGGAACGAGCTGCTCGTGAAGCGGAAGAAAGAAGACTGGCTGAAGAGCGTAAACAAGCCAAAAAGAGGGAACCAAGATTTGATGAAACCAAAGAATTCATCTTTATATACCCTAAACATGGATGGCCCAGTGCTTTGGCGAACTCAATTCTTGAACCAGGGTCTGAAATTGGACCCATAGGCACTTTCACCTATACAATAACTGAAGGAGTGAAAGAGTTTTTTATTGAAGATGCAGAGGAATTGAAACAAAAATTCCCTGAAGAATTCGAGAATGCATTTCCCAATTGGGACTATATTGTGGACGTGAATACTAAGTTTAAAGGAGGGAAATAGACTGGACAATCCAAAACTCAAAACCCAAAACTCAAAATTCTCCCAAGGAGTCATTTAGACCTTCTTGAAATTTGATTGCCTGCATCGCTTTTCCAGAGCTTCAGCGAAGCAAAGTCGGAAATGCTGGGAATTTGAGCTGGGAATTTGGAGTTTGGAATTTGGAGTTTGGAATTTGTTCCGAAGGCATCCCTTCGGCAGAGGTTCCCCTAGTACATCATCACTTTGTGCACTTTCACTTTATTTCCAATTACCATTTTGACAAGGTAGATTCCTTTTGCCTGATCAAGATCAACACGATAGCTGCTATTGTCACGCAATGGGTTGAATTTAGAATTGAAAACTTCTCTTCCTTGTATATCTTCCACCACTACCTCAACTTCAGCATCATATAATTCATTAAATTCAATATGAAAGAAACCCCTTGCAGGATTGGGAAATAATTTATAGCTGATTAAATCGCTGAATTCATCTATGCCGGAAGGCCAAATAAAAATCCATATTGAATCAGAATTCCAACATCCTTTCGAATCTGTAACTGTGACAAATATCAAATGATCTCCAATGCCTAAATTATTTGTATTTACTGTATAAAACTGACCAGTTGAATTATCGTGCCATAAATAGGTTGAATAACCAGGACCTGCATCAATATTTATAGAAACATTGGGCACGGTGAATATATCTTTACCAAGGTCTATTTTGGGACTCTCAGTCAGGCTAACTGTCTTTATCAAAGTATCTCCACATTGATGATCTGATAAGGCAACCAACATCACATCATAAGAATCCGTGCTTTTATAACTGTGTGTTGATGAATCTAAACCCATGCTGCTATCTCCATCTCCAAAATACCAGTTGTTGTCAAGTGTTCCACTTGTAATCGAGGACGTACTTGTAAATTTAAATAAGTTCCCAACCTGGCACTGTGGATTTTTGTCAATATAAAAATCAGCATCCGGATTCGGATGGACAGTACATTGTTTAATCACAGAATCGACACATCCACTATCGGAAGTAACGATTAAGATCACATCGAATATCCCTGAAGTTAAATAAATATGACTTGTGTTAACATAACTGGAAGTATCCCCGCCACCAAAGTCCCATAAAAAACTTAGTGAACCACTGCTGATACTTGAATTATTCAGCAATACAAAATGATTATTTAACAGGCATTGCTCCTGCTTATTGAAAGTGAAATCAGCGTTTGGATCTTCTAAAACATAAACTGTGCGATAGCTGGAGTCACTGCATCCTTCATCGGATGTTGCGACCATCTTGACCACATAGGTATTAAACATGGGGTAATTGTAACGTGGTTCTTTTGAGCTGGAAGTTCTGCCATCACCAAAACTCCATAAATAAGTTAAATTACCGGAACTAATGGTCGTATGATTGCTTGTGATAAAATGATTCCCATATGAGCATTGGACGGTATCATTTATACTAAAACCGGCTAGGGGTTGAGGATGAACATACACCAGTTTACTAATTGTATCCTGACATCCTATACCTGTTTCTGCAACTAAGCTGACGGTGTATATTCCTTCCTTTAAGTAAGCATTCGAAACAGGACCAGCAGATGAACTGGTATTTCCATCGCCAAATTCCCAGCTGTACTTAAGACTACCCAAACCACTGGAATTATTTGTAAAAACAAATGAATTCATACTGAAACATTGGGAAGTATCATTTATGGCGAAATCTGCTACCGGATTGTCAAATACCTGAACAATCATAAAATTTGAATCTTTACAACCCACACCGGCTTCAATCACCAAATAGACTGTGTAGGATCCTGTATCAGCATAGATATGAGATGGGCTGATTGCACTGTCATATACACCATCACCAAAATTCCAAATGGCTGTATTCTGGTATCCATAAGAATTCGATTGATTTGTAAACACAAACGGCTTACTATTCAAACACTGAGTTGCACTATTAACAGTAAAATTAACATCCGGCAGAGGCTGAACATGTACCATGAGGGATGAAGTGTCTGCACAACCTGTATCTGGCACTGCTATCAATTGAACTAAATAGCTTCCGGTATCCTGGTAAACATGAGAAACATGAGTCATTGTTGAAGTATCTCCATCTCCAAAATACCAATAATAATGTGGTGTAAATCCTACACTTTGACTAGTGTTTACAAAATTGTATGTATTTGAATTTAAACATTGAACCGTATCGTTTACAGTAAATAAGGATTTAGGACCTGGTAAAGTAATGACTTGTTTAAAGAGAGTGTCACTGCACAAATGATCCGTTGTTGCCATCAACGATACTGCAAATGTATCAACCAGCTTATACGTATGTGATATGTGCTGGGATTGGCTGGTATCTCCGTCCCCGAAATCCCAGATCCAGCTGGTCAGTGCAATGATGGGAGTCAGGTTGGTAAATTTGAAATCATTGCTACCATAGCACTGAACCGCTAAATTGATTGCAAAATCAACTGATGGAGTTGGATATACAAACATCGTACGCATCAGACTGTCTTCACAGGCATCCTGTGTGCTGACCAATAGTTTGACTTTAAAAGAATCTGTAGTGGCATAGCTATGAGTGGGATCAGGTGAACTGGATGTGTCACCATCTCCAAAGTACCACAAATAACTGGGATTAGCACCTAAACCAGTGGATGAGTTGGTAAATACAAATGAATTTCCCAAATCACATTGTCCGCTGTCATTTACCATGAAGCCCGCTTTAGGAGAAAGCATAAGGCTAATTGATTTTACCAGGGTATCTGCGCATAATGAGTTGCTGTTGACAAATAAACTTACCTGGTACACTCCAGCACTCTGGTACACATGGGTATCAGAAGCCGATAAGCTGGAATCTCCATCTCCAAAAGTCCATAAATAAACCAGGCTTCCACTACTGATTTGTGATTGATTCATGAAAATATATTGATGACCATTGTAACACTGATCACTGTCGTTTATTGTAAAATCAGCAAATGGTGAAGGGAGCACTACCACTTTCTTTTCAATGCTGTCTTTGCAAGATTTTGTTGAGCTAACGATCAGTTTGATGGCAAATGTATCTGCAGAAGAATAGCTGTGATCTGGATGCTCAGATGTGGATGTGTCAGAATCTCCAAAACTCCAGAAATGACTGATGTTTCCTGTTGAAATCGAGGAGGTGTTTGTAAGGGCAAACAGATTTTCTGTCAGGCATTGATTTGTATCATTAATGCTGAAATCAACCACCGGGATTGGATAAACATATAATGCCTGATAAGCAGAATCGCTGCAATTGAAGCCTGAACTTACTAAAAGCTTCAGCTGGTAAATTCCGTCTGTCGCATAGGTATGATTTGTATCTTTGCTGGCTGAAGTCGAATTATCACCAAAATCCCATAAATAATACAAATTCCCCGAGTTGATGGTTGATGTATTGGAAAGTACAAAACTATTGTTCGTCAAACATTGGTCGGTATCATTCACTGTAAATGAAGCCTCGGGGCTTGCTAAAACAGTCATGGATTTTGTAGCTGTATCGACACATCCATTCGGGGAGCTACTGATTAATTGAACCTGGTAGCTTCCGTTTGAAGCATAGGAATGTACAGGATGCTGAGCAGTATCATTTTGACTGTCGCCAAAACTCCACAAATAAACTAAACTACCAGCTGCTATGGAAGATGAATTCGTAAAGACAAACTGGTTTGAGGCAAAGCATTGACTATCGCTGTTTACACTAAAATCTGATTGAGGATTTGGGAATACAATAACCTTTTGGGACATGGAGTCTGTACAATAATTATTACTATTTACTATTAACTTGATCGTGAAAGTATTCGCTGTGCTATACTGCTTGACCGGATTGCTTGAATCAGAGCTGGATCCATCCCCAAAATCCCAGGAATAGCTTAAAGTTCCTGAACTTATTGAACTGTTATTGCTAATTACAAAATGATTGATATTCAAACACTGGTCTGTATCGTTGACGCTAAAACTTACTACAGGATTCGGATTCACAAGTGCCGTTTTGCTGAGGGAGTCAAGACATCCCTTATCCGAACTGATCAGAAGTTTAACAGCATAACTACCCGGATTGAGATAGGAATGACCTGGATTCTGAAGATTGGAAGTGGATCCGTCCCCGAAATTCCAATTGTAACTGATGCTGCCAGATGAAATGATTGAAGAATCGTAAAAATAGAATGTATTTCCATCTAAACATTGAGTGTCATTACTGATTGTAAAATCTGCAATTGGCATAGGACTTACCAGCACATTTTGCGTTACAGAATCCTGGCAGGAATAAGCAGAACTGACCACCAATTTCACACTATAGCTACCCGGACTTGAATAAGAATAGGACGGTGATGCTGAAGAAGATGAATTTCCATCCCCGAAGGTCCAAAGGTATGTCAATGATCCTGATTTTATGGAGGAAGTATTGTTAAAGCCAAAGCTGTTTCCGCCAAAACACTGGGAAGTGTTATTGATGCTAAAGGATGCTGTTGGCACAGGCCAAATTTGAATACTTGAAGATATTGAATCACTGCAGCCCTCCGATGAAATAACAAGTAATTGAACCTGGTAAGTGCCGTCTGTATTATAGCTATGCGTGGGATTCGTGGCTGTACTTGAACTGCCATCACCAAATGTCCAGAAATAACTCATGGAACCAGATGTGATGCTGGACAAATTTGTGAACGAGAGGCTGTTGTTGGTCAGACATTGAGTTGAGTCATTTACACTAAAATCGGCAATCGGCGTGGGATACACCACAATTTGTTTTTGCATGGAATCCTTGCAGAAAGCACCATAATGGATTAATAACTTAACCTGGTAAGTGCCTGCAGTGGAGTAAGAATGAACCGGGTTTTGAGCTGTTGAGCCTGATCCATCTCCAAAAGTCCAATAGTAATATATGGTTCCAGAACCACCTACTGACAGATCAGTAAATGAAAAACTATTGCCATCCAGGCATTGTGTGGTATCGTTAACAGTAAAACCAGCAACAGGACTGGGTTCTACAATAGCATTAGACTGAACAGAATCCAAACATCCATAATTTGAAGTGGATAACAATTGAACTGTAAATGTATCAGGCTGAGTAAATGAATGGGTTGGATTGCTTGTTGTCGAAAAAGATCCGTCTCCAAAAGACCACCAGGAGGTAAAAGATCCATAAGGGATGCTTGTGAGATTTGTGAAACTGAACACATTTCCTGTAAAGCACTGAACCGTATCATTTATTGAAAACGAACTGTTCGGATTGGGATAAATATAAGCCTGGTGCATGACTGAATCAGTACAGCCTTTATCTGAAACGACCAGTAGCGTTATATCAAAGGTATCATAAGCACTGTATTGATAACTTGGATTTGTTGCAGTGGAGGTGTTCCCATCACCCAATCTCCAGCTAAAATTCATAGTACCTGCACTGATGCTGGATGAGTTTGTCAGGGATATGTTATTTTCGTTCAAACATTGAGTACTGTCATTGATGCTAAACCCGGCGGTTGGATTTGGATTGACATGCAGGTATGTCGTTTTAATCATGGAGTCTGTACATCCATTTCCTGAACTGACAATTAATTTCACCTGGAAGGTGTCTGCATAAGAATAGGAATGAACCGGATTCTTAGTTGTAGATTTATTTCCATCTCCAAAATCCCAAAGGTAACTCAATGTATCATTCAAGATAGTTGAATTATTAACAAATGCGAATGCATTATTACCCAAACATTGAATACTATCTGCTATAGTGAAATCTGCATTGGGTTGGGGGAATACCCTTACTGATTTCTCTAAGGAATCGCTGCAACCGTATGTGGTTGTAGTGGTCAGTTTAATAGTAAAAGTATCCGCATAGGTATATTGGTGTGTCGGGCTGGTCAGTGTTGAAGTATTTAAATCTCCAAAATCCCACTTAAATTGTAAGGAACCAAAACTCACGGATGATGAATTTGTAAGTGTAAAATGATTACCGGAAAGACAGGATGAAGTGGGAGATACAGTAAACGCAGCTGTTGGTACGGGAGCCAGAATTATTGTAATTAGTGTATCAAATATCTGCTGGCAGGAAGTGCTTGAATCAGTGGCAACAATTTGAATTTGCTTTTGGCTGCTGATGGTTCCTGTGCTCAAACTGATCCTGCATCCATTTCCATAGACTACTGAGCCTATTGAACTCCCAGTTCCATAGTCTTTTAACTGGTAGCCAATTCCAACTCCTGAATTATGGATGTAAATGGAAGTGGAGTTACCAGAACAAACAAAAGTATCTTTTAGCTGAACGTAGGGTATTTCATGATAAAGTGCATTTATTTCAACATTGTCCAGCGACTTATCGTAAATCCTGACTTCGTCAAGATAGCCTTTAAAATAGTTGGCAGTTCCCCTGGAGCCTATGTATAAAGGCGTGATTGATTGAAAATTATTGGCTGCAATGCCCGATCCAACCACCTGATTATTCAGGTACATTTTATAATTCCAGCCATCGTAACTAACGACAATATGGTTCCATTCATTTAAATTAACACTTTGGGTTGAATAAACAGGATTCAAACTTCCTCCAAAATCAGCAGCTATTTTATTGTTATATAAGGCAATAGAATAGCCTTTGTATAAATTGCTTTGATATTTGTAAAGGATATATTGCGTACCACCTGATTGAGTTGGATAGATCCAGGCTGATGCAGCGTAGCTATTCTGGGGTATTAAAAAGACTGCATGAGGCACCCTGAGATAATCATTGCCGTCAAAATAATATGCACTATCACTTCGACTGCATTGATCATTGCTTAAACTTGCTCCATATACCGTTCCGTTATTTGACAAACCACTGTGATCATTTACATTACCAATAAAAGGATACCAAGCAAGTAAACTGTCTGAAAGCCGGTTTGACAGTGATGTATCCTTCACGTTCAGAGGCATGGAGTAAATTTGGACAGGTTTAGATATCGTATCTGAACAGCTGTTTGTTGAACTGGCAACTAATTTTACATCTAATGCTCCAAAAATGCTGTAAACATGGGTCGGACTGGTCGAAGTGGAAACGGATCCATCACCAAAATCCCAGTAATAGCTCATCGTACCATTAGTGGTGGTAGTTGCATTGGTGAATATATAATTATTGCCTTTTAAACATTGATTTACATTGTTAATGCTGAAATCAGCAATTAAGGAAGGATGAACTATGACATACTGCTGTGCGGAATCTACACAAGAATTTGTTGTGGATACTATTAATTTTATGAGATAGGTTCCAGTAGCAGAATAAGAATAAGAAGGATTTGACTGGCTGGATGAATTTCCATCCCCAAAAGTCCAATAATAAGTCAGTGATCCTGAACTTACAAAGGATGAGTTTGTGATTTGGAATAGATTCCCGTTCAAACATTGGTCCGTATCATTAACAGTAAAAGTAGCTGTTGGTGTCGGATAAACAAATGTATTTTTTAAAGCTGAATCCATGCAACCAAAGGCAGAAGTTGCTGTCAGTTTTACATCATAATTCCCGTTTGCAGCATAAGAGTGTGCAGGACTCATTTGAGTGGATGTATTTCCATCCCCAAAATCCCAGAAAAAAGTCAGTGTACCTGATGAAATGCTTGTGGTATTTGTGAAAATAAAATTATTGTTCAATTTACACTGAGCACCGCTATTAATAGTAAAATCAGCATCTGGCATGGGAAACACATACATATTTTTTATGAGCGTATCCACACAGCCCAGATCGCTGCCCACAATTAACCTGACTGCAAAAGTGTCACTATATCCATATGAATGTGTAGGATTTTGAACTCCGGCAGAATAACCATCTCCAAAATTCCAATTATAAGTTAAGCTGCCTGAACTGATGGTAGTTGTATTCTGATAATTAAAATTGTTATTCTGGAGACATTGAGTACTATCATTCACAGTGAAACCAATTTGAGGGGAAGGATTGACGGTAACAGTTTTAGAGGTGGTATCTGAACAACCAAAACTTGGATAGACTATCAGTGTAATTGTATAAGTCCCCGGAGATGCATAGGAATGAACAGGATTTCTTAAAGTAGATGTATCTCCATCACCAAAGGTCCAAAAATAGGATAGAGTGGCAGTGCCTCCCTGAGAAGTATTATTCAATATAAAAATATGCCCATCCATACATTGTGTTGCAGAATTAATGCTAAAGTCAGATACGGGTCCTGCTTCATCAGCACCCAGACTGGGACTGGCCTGGCAGCGATAATCCCCATCTATATCATATAATATGCCCAATGTATCTCCTCCAATACCTGCAGAATTAGAGGATAGATGAAGATTGGCAAGCGAAATAAAGCCCGGATTAATATTTTCGAAGGAGTTTACATTGTGTGGGTAAACCAGATATGCAGTAGAATTTTTGTATGCGCTTAAATTAGTAAAAGAGGCTGAATTATAGAATTTATAGGATGTGTTATTAGGAGCATAGTAACTATTGTAATCGATAATTGTACCCCTTGATATATAAGAAGTCATCAGGTAGTTACTTCCATCACTGGCAATCAGATTATTCTTGACAATGGCCGAATCACAATAATAATACAAGGAAAGTCCGGCATAAGTTATGGAGGAAACATTTCCATCTAAATAAATACTGTTGTGATAAATTTTCAGTTTAGTGCTGTAATAATAAGTATAAATACCAGCTTGATAGGTGCCGTCATTAAAATTACTAATCATATTATTAATGATGTGTGTACTGTTATCTGGGAAAAGGTTATTCTCACGATTAAGATATATTCCAATCCGTCCTGGCTGTATCACATTGGATTCTATCCTCGCTTTAGTGCAATAATACCTGTAAATGCCATATGCATAATACAAATCCAGATTCTTAATGCTATTCCCAATGATCTCAGTATTACCCTGATAAATATTATAAATCCCCATATAATATTGATCCTTAATTGTATTTCCAATTATCCGGTTATTCCAACAAAGATTATTTTTATCAGTTCCTACCATACATATACCATGATAACCACCTGAAATCTTATTATTTTTTATCAGGTTTCCATTGGCAGTATTTCCATATGTATTATAATATAACTCTGAATTAGAAGCTATTACCGGAATTTTATAGGAAGAAGTTGCTGTACTAACTGTCAGGTCACAGTTCTCAACAGTATTAGAATCAGCTCCATTCATAAAATGGATGCAGCTCGCATAACTGTTTCCATTATTTAATACTCTCATATTTTTGATCACTATATGATCTGCACTATTTAGCAAAATAACAGATTTTGCTGTTGAGGTTCCTGCATGGACAAGTACAACACTATCTTTATGAACACCTTGAAAGGTAACAGTTCGGACCGAATTTGCACCCGGGATTTCAGGGATTACAACCCGCTCAACATATGTTCCCGCTTTTAAAATAAAAGTAACTGCTCCTGAAATACCACATGTTTGCAGTGAATTGACAGCTGCCATTATGGTAGTAAAATCACCATTACCACTGGGATCGATCATAAAGGTATCTATTTTACCCAGACATTTGGTGACACATAACTCATCCAGGCTATCCGGATCATTGTATATCCCGGGGCTTAGTTGAACACAGAATTCATAACTTCCGGATCCTGTAATATTTACAGGTGTTTGAAACGAAAATTTTATACTGCCGAAAGGAGGTAATTTCGAGCTTAGCGTCAAAGAATCATTTACAGGATTTCCACCATTTAGCCTATAATTCAGGTAAAGTTTTTGTGGTACAATGGAATCGGTACCCATATTTCGAAGTGTTATGGAAACGATATTGGAGCCCGACTTAAGCACGGCAGGTGTATCAATACTAATGATATCCAGGTCACGGTTTGGATGTGGGATTTCATCAGCTCCTAAATTTACTCCAAAATTCAAATTTCTGCTTTCATTATCAAAGTCGTTTGAAATGCCAGCTGCCGGGGCCATCAGGCTTATGGAACTTAATGTATCAAGATGCAGGTTGGTATTTGAAACAAATCCGGGATTCACATTATCAAAGGAATTCAGGTCATGTGGATAGTTGATATAGGATGCAATGGATTTAAAGGTGTTGAAGTTGGCATAACTGTAATTAATATAGAATTTAACATTTGAGTTGGTGTCATAATAGTAGTCATTATAATCCACAGAAACTGTTCCTGCATAAAGCATGGCAAGAATGTTTGTCTTATTCAAGCTAGCTAGTAAATTGTTTTTAATGACCGAATTATTACAATAGTAATATATATAAATAGCAGCATAAGTAGGAGAAGTAGACGTGCCATTAACAAGAATGCTGTTGTGAAGTATGTTTAAGTTATAACAATATGAAACTGCATATATTCCTCTCTGATATACTGTATTCTTGAAATTGCATATCATGTTGTTTGTTACATAAGAAGAATTATTTTGTTTATAGTAGTTTTCACGATACAAATAAAGAGCATGAATACCCGCTTGTATACTATTGCCATCTATATTAGAACCTGCACCATAATAGTTAATTAGACCATAGGCAGATGCATGTCTGAAGTTTGCCACTTTGCAATAAGAGATGTTAAATCCTTGTTGGTAATACAAATACAATCCAAAATACCACTGATTAGTAAAATTACAATTAACAAAACTGTTATTTACAGCCATAGAAGCTGTATTTGTTCCATGCATGCGGGCACCATACTGCCCTCCTTCAATTAAACAGTTTTCAAATGATGTATAGTTGCAATTATCCCCATTGGCACCAGTACTATTTTCTTTAGCCGACGCTAATATCACCTGAGCATATCCGCTGGTAACAGTCGTTTTCAGCTTCAGGTTGCAATTGAAAAATGTATTGTGGTCTGATTTATTCCTTAACAATACTGCAACTGCATAAGTATTGCCCTCATTCTTGATGGTCATATTTTTAAAGGTCACATAATCGGCCCCTTTAAAGGATAATGTGGCTCTATTTGCTGCAGAAGTCCCTGTATATGACAGGAATGTGCTGTCTTTATACAATCCATCAAATGTGATGGTATTGGTTGAATCCGCACCCGGAATTTCTCCTATCACAACCTTTTCCGTATATGTACCTGGTTTCACGATAAACCAAACCGGACCCGTAACCCCGTTGTTCAAATCAGCTACTGCCGCGGCAAAAGTGGTGTAATCACCCTGTCCACTTTTATCGATATAGAATGTATCCTTGATACCCGTTCCAAAATTCAGTGTAAATGTATCATTTGCAGGCACATCGTCCGGATTTGTGCGATTGGGTTTGTTTGCCCATACCTTGATATAATGGTTTCCTTTACTAATACTCAATGAAGCGGGAAAAGTATAATCCTTTTCCTGGTTGGCCAGCAAAGTTCCAGTCGATTTATTCGTATCAATAACCGCTGTATTCGTATCCAATTTATAGCCAAAATCAGCATTGAAAATAGTGTCTGAACGCATATTTTTATAGCTGATCTTAAGAGTATTATTACCTACTCCCCAAATTAAAGGAGATGAGATACTGACACAACTGATGTCTAAACCATTTGAAACAGTACCCGTGATCAGTACATCATCAACACATACACCATATCCATATCTGGCTTCACCTTCAAATGCAATGTAATAGTTGGAACTTGGATTTGGTAAGGTAATAGTACGTTGCGTCCAGGAGGAAACATTCGTTGTATAGCTTGCTAATTGAACCCAGCTACCACTTGCTGAAGTCTTGTAAAATACTTTTAATTTATCCTGGTCTCCTGAATATTCTTCCTGTGTATGCCAGAACTTCAATTGTAAATTAGAATATGGAGTTAGGTTAAGAGGTTTGCAAATCAGTTTGGTTGTTCTGTATATCCCTCCATAATACAATAATGCATTGTAGCTGCCACCATGTGCAGCCGATGGGTGACCACTTTGACCTCCACTGGTAAAAATCCAGTTTAAAGTATCATAAACATATTCCTGGGACCAACCAGAAGGCATATTACTCCCGTGCTCAAAGTTTTCAGTATATACTGTTACCTGGGCATGTACAGAATGGCAACAGATGTTGAAAACCAGGATGAAAGAACAGCATTTAAGAAATCTAAAAAACAGGTATAGATTTTTCAAATTTGATTTTTTTTATTAAACTGCTAAATTAAACTAATATTATCTGATAAACAAGCAATTATAAGCGTTACCAACATATTAGGAATTTCTAAACCGAACAGGCAGGTTTACCTATCTATCTGCAAAACAAAAAGAAACTCAGGGAGGCGATGACTGGCGTTTGGAGTTAATTCCTGGGTTTGAAAAGAAGAACATATGAAGTCCTTTATTTTACTTTTTCACTGCCTTTTTGTGAAAGTTTCGCTTTTGATTTGAGACCAGGCTTACAGGATGAATTCATCCTGGTCAGGGAACAGTTCGATGAGTATTTCGTTTTGTAAATAATCCAATTCCGGAAATTATAATGCCAAATCCCAGAAGAAATGGCCACCAGGTAAACCTATCAGGCACATAGGTGGAAGAAAGAGTTAATAAAGAATCTCTATTCGTAATGGAAAAGGCTTCAGACAATGAATATTGATTTAAAATAAATGCAGAATAATCCCAGCAAAATGAAATAATGACAATAAGAGAACCGAGAACGAGTAAAAACCATTCTCTGGGGGTCACATTGATCCTGTTGTTATTCCGTGAAAAGTAAATGATGAGTGATGCAAACACGATCATCATCAGCGAGAGAATGACTGGGGCTATCACGGGTCCTACCCAGGGCAGTGGTATAAGAAATAAAATATCCCAGGTCATCAGACTCTCCGGCCAGTTTAACAGGATTTTTAAAAATACATAATAGACAATATCCCAGATCGCAAAAGTCAAGATGAAATAGGCAAAGCGTTCAGTAAAAAATGTCCCTGCTAAATATCCGATCGCCAAAAGCATGATGAGTGTAGATGCTTCACGCATTATCTCTGTTAAGGCAATATGTCCTATAATGGATTTCAATGGAAAAGCAAATCCATTTGGGTAATAGATTTCTCTTAAATACACTACTACAGCGCTTTCCAGTACGCCCATGGCGATGCTGAATAGAATCACCCATTTCAAGGTATTTTCGGTATTTTTTTCCAATTTTTATTCTTTTATTAGTGTCAAGGTTATGATCCCCTGATCGTCCTCAGTTTCCAGAATTATTTTCCTGGGCTCAATTAACCACAGTTTAAAATGATCTTCATCATCTTGTCCTTCAATGGCAGTTAAGATCTCGGTTTCCTTATTCAATAGGCGATACGTACCCTTCAGCTTTTGTCTCATTAATTGCATCTCAAAACTATTATCCAAGTTGAACTGCATATATCCATTTTTAATCATTTTAGCCATAATCTCATTGTATTCGCTACGATCATCCTTTGGAATTTCTGCACCAGTATTAATTGCTATGATAGACCATTTACCTATCAGCCAACTTTCATTTTCGATCACTTTTGTCGATCGGCAGGAGCTCAGAAAACTAAGCAGAGCTAAAAGAATTATTTTGTTTTTTCCTACAGCCAGCATGTAATTATAAGATGTTTCAATCCACTAAATGGATACTTTTCCTGTATATCTCAGATTCTGTTGTGATGATTAAAAAATAGTTACCTCCTGGAATATTTTGGGTGTCTAATTCGATTTCTTCTTCATCCACTATGCGTTCACTCTTTAATTCAAAAACAGTTCGGCCGGATGAATCAATGATTTGAATATTCATGATTGCTGAATTATTCTCAGGAAGACTCATGCGAAGACTCCCCTGATTCGGATTGGGATAAACAATAAATTCTGATGAGTCAGCTTCTGTAAATCCTGTATGTAAGGTTTTGGTCCATGGCCATGTATGCATTTCCATTAATTTATTGGCGATAAGCGTACTTTTTTCCGATGAAATATAAATCCCATTGTCTGGATGAAAGATCAAAGCTTCCGCCTGTGTACCAATTTGAGTAAAAGGGAAGTCAAACCTTCTTTTGTTTCCCGAAAAAAAATCATTGCCATGGAAGTCAAACATCAACCAGAAAAAGGGTACATAGTTCTGATATCCCAATAAGGCAAGCTCCTGCCTGGCCTCATCAAAATCAGCTGAAGTAATTAAGCCTTTTACATTAAATGAATCCACTAAACCAGCCACATAAGTTCCAGGTTGTGTCGGTATTCTGTAAACCTTGGTCCATTCATTTACCCAGTTTTTAGAGAATAAATACATGTGATCTGAATGAATGAAAAAAGCTTCACAATCGAAATTGTGTTTATTATTTCTCTCTGTGAAATCTACCTGATCCGGATAGAAATACGCAATGCTATTTGCATAAACGTTCACTGTTCCTGTATCCGGAAAAACTGATTTATCTATTCTGTAAATCTTCAAGTCTGATCGTGTACCTGTATTGTTTCCAAAATCACCTACATATACAAACAAACTATCCTGGCATACATCCTCCCAGTCAGTATTTGTGGCGTTGGTAAGCCTGATTGTCGCTTTGATTTCATTTGTAAGGGAATCCAGGCCATATAATTCTGCTTCTCCTCCACTGTCATTATGGAACCATAACAGCCCGTTGAAACTGATCATTCCACTGTTTTCAAATAAATTCAAAGGCAGTTCAGGAATAACAACCCTGGGATTAACTATTGTTTTGTCATAGAGACAGGATCCGTCGTTTATCGTGGCAATGGGATTGTAATTGTTTGCTCTTGAATCCGTACAGCCTGCTAATTGAGCATGCGAATCCAGGGTGTTCAAAAACAAAGGGATAATGAGAAGCAATATAAAACGGGATTTGAGGACCATATTAGTAAATCACTTTTATATTCAAATTTTTGAAAACGAAGGTCCACATGTCAGCATATTCTTCAATTATTTTTTGTGTGGGTTTACCAGAACCATGTCCTGCTTTTTCACTGATCCTGATAAGCACCGGATTCGTGCTTTTTTGATGTTCCTGTAGTGTGGCAATGAATTTAAATGAATGAGCGGGAACCACCCGGTCGTCATGATCGGCTGTGGTGACCAAAGTGGCAGGATAATTCACGCCACTTTTTATATTGTGCAGTGGGGAGTAGCGATAAATATAGTCAAACATCTCTTTTTCGTCACTACTGCCATACTCATCCACCCAAAAAACTCCTGCTGAGAATCGTTGATATCGTAGCATATCCATTACCCCAACAGCGGGTAAAGCCACCTTGAACAAATCTGGACGCTGCTCAAGACATGCACCTACCAATAAACCACCATTTGATGCTCCCCGAATAGCCATTTTATCTGATTTTGTATATTTTTTATTTATCAGATATTCAGCTGCGGAAATAAAATCATCGAATACATTTTGCTTATTCAGTCGCATACCTGCCTTATGCCAGTCTTCACCATATTCTCCTCCTCCTCTTAAACAGGCCATGGCATAAATCCCTCCATGTTCGAGAAAAACCAGGTTGGTAATTGAAAAGGAAGGCGACAAGCTGATGTTGAATCCCCCATAGCCATATAAAAGAACTGGATTGTTTCCATCCAGTTTTATATCCTTTTTATGCGTGATAAATAAAGGAAGCTGCGTGCCATCTTTGCTGCTAATAAAGACCTGTTTACTTTCATATTCCCTGAAATCGAAATTAATTTCCGATTCAAAATATAACTCAGAAGTCTGTTTTTTAACATCAAACAGATAAATCGATGATGGGGAGATAAAGGAGGTATAGGAATAAAAAACCAGGCTGTCGTCTGAATGGCCACTGAACCCTGAAATGGATCCCGGACCAGGCATATCAATTTCTTTGATAAAGCTTCCATTCAGATCATACATAAAAACATGATCGGTGGCATCTTTCATATATTGAGCGAAAATCTTTCCTCCTGTGACACTTGCCCTCTGCAATGGAAAATCCTGCTGGGGGATCAAGTCTTTCAATTTTAAATCAGGATCTTTTGTATCAACCACAGCCAGACGATAATTAGAAGCTCCCTTATTGGTCAAGATCAATAATGAATCACCTATGTTATCAACCACATTAAAATTATAATTGAATCCTTCATCAATGAGCTTAAAGTCTTTTGAATTATCCTGTACTCTTCTGAATCTCAGCGAGTTTCCATTTGTTGATTCACTTCCGTAAACAAGCATGAAACGATTATCATAAGTAACTCCCCCATAATAACTGTAAGAAGGATTTAACGGATCATTGAATACTAGTATGTCATCACTTTGGTCTGTACCTAGCTGGTGATAGTAGATAGAATGGTTCTGGTTGAGGGCAGATAATTCAGTTCCACTTTTGGGCGCAGGATATCTTGAATAATAAAACCCATCCCCATGCCATGAAATTCCAGAGAACTTCACCCATTCCAAATGGTCAGTAAGCTGGCTTTTGCTTTCCACATCCATGATATAAATCTCATTCCAGTCGGAACCACTCCTGGAAATAGCATAGGCGAAATAATTTCCATTCTTAGATAATTTATAGGACGATAAAGCTACTGTCCCATCATCTGAAAGTTTATTTGGATCCAGGAAAATCTCAGGTATAGAATCTAAACCCTTCATGATATATAACACGCTTTGGGCTTGTAAACCGTCATTCTTGCCGAAAACATAATTATTTCCTCCTTTTACAGGTACACCTTGCCTGGGATAATCCCATAATTGGGTCAGCCTGTCCTTTATTTTTTCCAGGTACGGCAGGGAATCCAGGTAAGCCCTGGTCAAATCATTTTGCATGGCCACCCATTCTGCGGTTTCAGATGAAGTATCATTTTCAAGCCACCTGTAGGGATCTGCTACTTCAGTTCCGAAATAATCGTCCACCTGATTTACTTTTTTCGTTTCCGGATATACAATCTTCTTATTTTCAGGCTTCTTATTACAGGCAAATAATAATGCAAAAACTATAAGCCAGGATAAATTTCTCATGATGCTTTATTAAATTTGAATCAAATATACATGTATTTTTTAACGTTTGAAATTTCAAAAGTCAAATGGAAAAAATAGATGTGAAAGCGAATTGTTTCCGACTGAACACATAGATTTTGTAATTTTTTTAAAACAAAATTTTTGTTTTTACAGGAGAAAGTTAAGAATTAAGCAATTACCAGACTGGGCTAATTCTCAATCTTAAACTAAAGAATTCCTTTTTATCTTTGTGTGCCTAAATGCATTCATAATGAATTTGTCCAAGGTAAAATTTGATTGCAAATATTTCATCGGAGATTTTCCGTGTAAGCCAAACAAAGAACGAAACAAAATTTGTGACAGTTGCGATGAGTATACTCCAGTTTCCAAACGTATTTTAATTATTAAACTCGGAGCTATTGGTGATGTGATAAGAACAACTCCCCTGGTTGTTAAATTTAAAGACTTATATCCCGATTGCCATATTAGCTGGTTGACACATTTCCCGGATATTCTTTCCAAAAAGAATATTGACCAGATTTATAAATGGAACTTTACTTCCGCCTATATTTTGAGAAATAAAAAGTTTGATATAGCCATCAACCTGGATAAAGAATTTGAGGCCTGTTCATTACTGAATGAACTGCAAGCAGAAGAAAAATATGGCTTTTCGCTGAAGGATAATCATATGGCTCCAGCAACCCCCGCAGCTGAACATAAACTTATAACCGGTCTTTATGATTCTGTTTCACAAGCCAATACCAAAAGTTACCTGGAAGAGATTTTTGAAATCTGCCATTTTAAATTCAATTTCGAAGAATACCTGCTGGATGTGGATCCTGATTTTGACAGCAAATGGATGAAGATTTTAGGAGATAAAGCAAATGGAAAAAAAATCATCGGCCTGAATACAGGTTGTGGAAACCGCTGGCTGACCCGACTATGGCCAACTGAATATTGGATTGAACTCATTCAAAAATTGCAGCAAAATGATTATTGTCCTGTTGTTTTAGGTGGACCGGATGAAGATGCTCAAAATAAAATCTATGCTGAAAAAACCGGCTGTTATTACCCGGGCACCTATTCCCTGCAGGAATTTATTGCTTTGACAAACAACACGGATTTAATTGTTACTGCTGTTTCCATGATGATGCACATAGCCACCGGGTTGAAAAAACCCATGATACTGTTTGTGAATATTTTCAATAAAAATGAGTTTGAACTTTACAATAGGGGTGAAATCATTTCCCCTTCTTCAGGTTGCGATTGTTATTATGGCACTTCTTGCTCCCGGGAAAGGCATTGTATGCGGGATATATCAGTGGAAGAGGTGTATGGGGCAATATGGAGGAATCTTTAGTGGTGTGGTGGTGTTTTCGTCACGGATTGTTAATTTTCACCTATAAATAGAATAAAATGGTTAAAGCACAAAGACATAAAGGTTCACAAAAATTCCTTTTTTACATCTTTTTGTTTCCTGCTGTCTTGGCATCTTGGTAGTGATAAACAGTAAAACTTAACTGTAAACAAAGTATGAAGATCGCATACCTTTCAACCTTCTATCCTTTCAGAGGTGGGATCACCCAATTCAACCATTCCCTTTTTAATGCATTCAAAAATAATCATGAAATAAAAGCTTTTACCTTCACACGGCAATATCCCGACTTACTCTTCCCCGGAAAAACCCAGCTGGTTACTGAGGAGGATGCCATTGAAAAAATCCCTGCATTACAAATTCTGGATACAATAAATCCATTTTCTTATGTCAAAACCGCAAATAAAATAAAAGATTTTAAGCCGGATTTGATGATCATGAAATACTGGATGCCATTTTTTGCTCCTTCATTGGGTTATGTGGCAGCTCAGGTGAAACGATCGGGAAGCAAAGTCATAAGCATCCTTGATAATGTGGTCCCACACGAAAAGAAATTCTACGATATTCCTTTTAGTAAGTATTTTCTAAAACGCAATTCAGGCTTTGTAGTGATGAGTGAAACCGTAAAAAATAATTTATTAGCTCTGAAAGCAGGTGCCAGGTTCGTTTTTCATGAGCATCCGCTTTATGATCATTTTGGGAGTAAAATGGAGCAAAAGGAGGCTAGAAATAAATTAGGTATCCCTCAGAACAAGAAAGTACTTCTTTTTTTCGGGTTCATACGCGATTATAAAGGACTTGACTTATTGCTCGAAGCCATGGCCAGCTTGCCGGATGATTATTACCTGATCATTGCAGGTGAGGTTTATGGGGACGATAAAAAATATCATGATTTAATTGACAAATTGAATCTCAGGACTAAAACACACATTAATTTGAGATATATCCGGGATGAAGAAGTTCCCTTGTTTTTCTCCGCTTCGGATGTCAATGTGCTCCCTTACCGGTCCGCTACTCAAAGCGGAATTTTATCCATTGCCTATCATTTCGACCTGCCTGTATTGGTCACAGATGTGGGAAGCCTTAAACAAACTGTTGAGTCGAGTCGTGGTGGTATGATTATCCCAGAGGCAAATCCTGAAATGATTGCGGATAAAGTCCGCGAATTTTTCAACTCAGCCCGGGAAAAAGAGTTTGTTTCAGCTATCCAGGAATTTAAAAAAATGAATTCGTGGAAAAACTTAGCTGAAGCAATTCTAGCATTCTCAAACGAAATCTAACAAGCAGATAATCCGTTTTTCTTCACTAAAACACCATTTCAACAATATTTTAATTTAGATTATTTCCTAATTTAGAATTGGTATTGTTTTTGTCTAACCCGATTTAATCGCTTGCGATTTAAATAAAGAGAATGAATATATATACGCACACGATAAAAACACCACAAGCTCAGGTCATACCTTTAAGTGAGTTTAAGGGAAAAGTGTTACTGATTGTAAATACTGCTACTAAATGTGGTTTATCGCCTCAATTTGAAGGTCTGGAAAAACTTCATCAGACTTATAAGGAAATGGGCCTGGTAGTCATTGGATTTCCCTCAAACCAGTTTCTTAACCAGGAACCAGAAACAAATGAAACTATTGAAGAAGCATGCAAAATAAATTTTGGAGTGAGCTTCCAGTTAAGTGAAAAAATAAACGTAAACGGAACATATGCGAATCCTCTCTTCAAAGATTTGAAGAAAGAATTTGGAGGACTATTGAGTCGTAGAATCAAATGGAATTTTACAAAATTCCTGATCAACCGGGATGGAAAACCAGTCAAACGTTATGCTCCCACGATAAAACCTGAAAAAATTGAAGAAGATATCATAAAGTTACTGAATACATGAAAGAAGTAAAATCGTCCTTATTGCTTGAAGATCAGCTTTGCTTTCCTTTATATGCAAGTTCACATATGATAACGCGAATGTACCAACCCTATCTAAAAGAAATTGGGCTCACATATCCTCAATATATTGTCATGCTTGTTTTGTGGGAAAACCGGCATCTCACTATAGGAGAATTGGGCGAAAAACTATTCCTGAACTCGAATACACTTAGTCCATTAATAAGCAAAATGAAAGAAAAAGGCTTGCTGACAAAACAAAGATCATCTACCGATGAAAGGACATTAGAAATTGCTTTAACTCATAATGGCAAAAAACTAAGAACAGCTGCAGAAGCAGTTCCGCAAAAACTTTTGCATTCTCTGAAAATGCCAATAGAGGAATTATTGCAAATGAGAACACTCCTTTGGAAGTTTTTGAAAGGATTTGAAAAAAGATAACTTAAATAAGATTATGGATACTTTATATAATAAAATTTCATTTAAAACAAGTAGAATTATCACTAAAAACTATTCAACATCATTTTACACAGCTGTGAGTATGCTTGCCCCAGAACTAAGAAGTGCCATACACGGGATTTATGGCTTTGTCAGGTTAGCTGATGAAATAGTGGATACTTTCCTTGAAAGTGATCAGGAACATTTAATCAATAAATTTGAAGAAGAATTAAAGTATGCATTAAAAAATGGCATCAGCATGAACCCGGCTTTGCATTCATTTGTATTAACGGTAAGAAAGTACCAAATTCCGGAGCTTCATATTTATGCATTCTTAAAAAGTATGCGTGCTGATTTAAGAAAAAACATATATGATAATTCCGATGAAACAAGTGAATATGTTTATGGTTCAGCAGAAGTAGTTGGACTGATGTGTTTAAAGGTATTTGTTGAGGGTAATCCTGAAAAATATGCAGAACTTGAAGAATCAGCCAGGAAGTTGGGATCCGCTTTTCAAAAAGTCAATTTTTTAAGAGATTTAAAAGTGGACATGGAAGACTTAAACCGGACTTATTTCGCAGAAATGAAACATAATGAATTCAATGAGGAAGTAAAAACAAAACTTATTAAGGAGATAGAATTTGAGTTTATAGAAGCAAGAAAAGGCATTTTAAAACTTCCAAACACTTCCAAAATAGCCGTTTACCTGGCATTTTTATATTATAATAAATTGCTTCGTAAATTAAAGAAAACACCTGCAAAACGTATCCTGTCAGCCCGTGTCCGTGTAAATAATACCACTAAATTTGCATTGTATTTTAAAGCTTACACCTCTTATAAATTAAACCTTATATAAATTTAAAATCATCATCATGCTGAATGTCATTTTATTTATGATTGCGTTTTCGTTCATGGAATTTGTCGCCTGGTTTACTCATAAATATGTAATGCACGGATTTCTGTGGCGTTGGCACAAAGACCATCATGTAAATGATAATCAGAAATATGAAGAGGCAGAAAATGATCGATTTGAAAAGAATGATCTATTCTTTTTGGTCTATGCCATACCGTCTATGGTTTTAATCATTAGCGGTTTTTATTTGAGTATGGATGGCTTTGTTTACGCGGGTTTTGGAATTGCCTTTTATGGTTTGACCTATTTTATGATTCATGATGTGATGATTCATCAACGAATAAAGACTCCCTGGCTGCAAAAAATAGGGACAAAATATTTCAGAAATCTGGTGAGTGCACACCTGGGACATCATATAAGTAAAAGCAAGGAAGACTTTCATAGTTTTGGATTGCTGATTTTCCCCAAACGAAAGCAAACTGTCTGACATGTATCTTTACGCTTTACTATTGTTCGCATCTATAGTCATTCCTTTGGTATTAAGCTTCGACAGGAAGGTTCATTTTTATACCACATGGAAAGCCCTGGCCCCATCTATTTTTATTGTTGGACTCTTTTTTATCCTTTTTGATATCATACTGACTAAAAACGGAGTGTGGGGTTTCAATCCACTTTATCATTCTGATATTCTTTTATTAAATTTACCGATTGAAGAATGGCTGTTCTTTGCAATTGTTCCTTATGCTTGTATATTCATACATTATGTAATGATCACCTATTTTCCAAAACTAAAACTTTCGAAAAAAACTAATTCAATTATTTCAGTCAGCCTGATTGTTCTGTTTCTTTTGGTTCTCGTATTTAACTTAGATAAAAGCTATACCTTATTCATAGCTTTAGTGACCATCCTTGCACTGTTATGGTCATTGATTAATAAGTCGCAAATGACGCGAAGTTTCTACATTTCATTTCTTATTATGTTCATTCCATTCCTTGTTGTTGATTCCATTTTAACTGGCAGTTTTATTCCTCATGAAGTGGTTTGGTATAATAATGCTGAAAATATTGGAATACGATTATTTAGCATTCCTCTTGAAGACATAGCATTTGCATTTAGTTTAATATTGCTAAATCTGCTGGTCCTAGAAGCTTTTACAAATCAATTGCAGAAAAGATCAAAAAGTAAAACGGATGTTGAAATTTGAACAGCTTAACAAATTCGTGGAGAATAATAAAAAATACCTATTCAGTATTTATATCATTTTCTTTGTGACAGGCACAGTAGGCATGTTAACTCCCGCTTTGTCATCTCAGTTTCAGAAATTAACCCCTTTAGCCCTATTATTAAGCTTTTTATTTTTACTGATTTACCACCGGGGTCAATACAATTACAAAAGCGCATTAGTTTTTATATTCATTTTTATTGCTGGCTTTGCAATTGAAATTCTGGGTGTAAAACATGGATTTATTTTCGGGCATTATATGTATGGAAATAACTTGGGAATTAAAATTTGGGAAACCCCAGTATTGATTGGTATGAGCTGGTTAATTCTAACGTATACTACAGCATCTTTGTTTGAGAATGTGAATATTCATTTGGGCTTTAAAACATTTTTTGCAGCTGCCATCATGTTGATATATGATATGTTTCTTGAACAGCTTGCACCCACTCTCGACATGTGGCATTGGAAAGATGAAATTATACCATTGCAGAATTTTATTGCCTGGTTCATTATTGCATTCATATTCCAACTATTTATTAAAATTAACCAGGTGAGTACTTCGAATAGCATAGCAAAATTGGTTCTATCCTGCCAGTTTGCATTTTTTATACTGCTATTCATTTTTAAATCATTTATAATAACATGAGTCAAATAAAATCAGCCATACTTATTTTGTGCTTTGTCTTAACGTACTATGGACTGGATGCATCCAATAAATCTGCCATTTACACTGCTTTTATAAAGAATGATTTTAGAGTGTGGAAAGCTGAAATTGACAGGATTCAAAGGATTAAAAACAAAAGCAACAATCAAATGCTGGAATTGATCAATTATCAATATGGGTACATTGGCTGGTGCCTGGAATTGAAGAAAGAAAAAGAGGCCAGAAAATATTTGGACCTGCTTACAAATAACAACAGGATTCTTGAAAGATGGAACTATAAACCTGGCCTGGTAAACGCATATAAAGCGGCTATTTATGGATTTCATGTTCGTTTAGACCGGATGAAAGCTCCTTATTATGGTCCGTTGAGTGTTAATTATTTGAACAAAGCAATGGATTTGGATGCCAATAACTGGTTTATACATATCCTAGAGGGAAATACACGTTATTATATGCCGACCATATTCGGGGGTTCAAAATCGGAGGCACTTAAAAGCTTTTTAAAGGCTAAAAACCTCATGGAAGAAAACATCACTCTCATATCAGATAATTGGAATTACATGAACTTGCTGATATCAATAGCTGAATCATATACGGAACTAGGCAATTTTCTGATGGCTGAAAAATATTATCAAAAGATAATCCGAATTGAACCAAATATCTTGCTTGCAAAAAATAAACTTGAGCCAAAACTAAAAAAATAAACAATTAAATCATGTCTAAATCAGTATTAATCATTGGCGCTGGTCTTGGCGGATTGGCTACAGCTTTGCGATTGGCAAAACGGGGTTTTGATGTTCAGATCATCGAAAAAAATCCGCAGGCGGGAGGTCGCCTGAACCAGATTAAAAAAGATGGATTTACTTTTGACACGGGACCCAGCTTCTTCAGCATGTCTTATGAATTTGAAGAATTTGCCAGGGATTGTGGCATCGAATTGCCTTTCGATTATGTTGAACTTGATCCCTTGTATACGGTCAATTTCAATAAAAATGAAAAGACCTATCATCTTTACAAGGACATGCAGAAGCTTGCTGCTCAATTTGAGCAAGATGAACCTGACTTCGAAAAAAAAATGGAGAAATACCTCAGCAAATGTTCCCGATTATTTCATGATACAATAGATATTGTTATTAAAAGGAATTTCGATTCCATGCTGGATTATTTGCTGTCATTGGCCCAGGTGAATCCTTTGCATATTCCGGTCTTATTCAGAAAATTTAATAAGCAGGTTAACCGCTATTTTAAATCAAAAGATGCACAAAAGATTGTTTCACTCGTGGCCTTCTTCCTGGGTAGAACTCCTTTCGACACGCCTGCAGTTTATACCTTGCTTTCTTATACCGAATTCAAGAATGATGGTTATTACAATGTAAAAGGCGGCATGTATAAAATTGTGGAAGGCCTTGTTGCTGAATTAGATAAGAAAGGGATTCACATTACGTATAATACGGAAATAAAAGAGTATGAACAGGCAGGCAAGAAATTGATTTCCCTTAAAGATCAAAACAACAACAGTTGGACTGCTGATGTTATTATTGCCAATGCCGATGCAGCTGTTTTCAGGGGTAGTGTATTAAAACGCAAAGCATTCTCTACAGAAAAACTGGACAGGAAAGTATGGACCATGGGCTACCTGACCATTTATCTGGGAATCAAAACCAAACTGCCCCAGGTTCACCACCATAATTATTACCTGGGTGAAAATTTCATGGAATATGCCAAAGATGTACATAAAAATCCTGATTCCCTTGAGAAACCCTATTATTATGTGAATGTGCTGTCCAAACACAATGATGATTGTGCTCCTGCAGGATGCGAAAGTTTATTTTTTGTCTGTCCTGTTCCTGACTTGCGATATAAACCAAACTGGGACGATAAAGACAAAATAGTCAATAGCATCATTGAAGATTTTTCAGAGCGGATTAATACGGATATTAGCCAAGAAATTGTTTCCAAAACGGTTTATACACCAGAAGATTGGCAAAACAAGTTCAATCTGCATAGAGGAAGCGGCTTGGGTCTGGCTCATAATTTAATGCAGATCGGGGCTTTCCGTCCGATGAACTTTGATGAAAAGTTCAAAAATTTATTTTACGTTGGAGCTTCAACTCATCCGGGTGCAGGTTTACCCATGGCCATTATTAGTTCGAAATTAGTTAGTGAACGAGTTGAAAAGTTTGCGCATCAGAGTATCCATTCCAAACCATAGACAATGAATTCCTGGCCGACTGGATCTTTGATTTTCTAATGACTATTTCTAGCTGAAAACCTCCAAAACAGGTCTTGTTTCTTTTTTAATATTTCAATCCTTTTGAAAAATTATAAGGAAATGAAAGGTTTTTTTTGAAGAATACATTATTATTGTAGACATAACCAATTCCGTTAATTAGTACATCCAATGTCCTGTTTAAAATAAACTCATTGGAATTTCTCAATAATAACCTATTTTTTAATCTAAATATCTTAATATGAAAACATCCACCAGGGAAGTATATATACTTGTTCTAAGAGTCATTTTAACTCTTGCTGTCACTGGCTATCTTCTGACCATTATTGGGAAAATATTTCAACCAAATGATGAATCCACTTTTGGAACCATTATGATATATGCACTATTTGTTCTTTTTGTAGTTGGTTATTTGTATTGTTGGAAGAATGAAGTGATATCCGGCTTAATCATCATGATTTGGCATGGATTGCAATGGGTGTTTATTTTGTGGGTATGGAAAGACGCCAGTATAACTTTGACTTTAGGGATCCCTATTTTCATTATAGGTATTCTTTTCCTGATCTATGGACTTGGAAAAAAGAAAGCAGTAGAATCACATAGCTAAATTTTATCAAGTCTTCTTCCTGTCTATGTTTATTTACCCAAAAAAGCGCATTAGTTTCAATTAATCATATTCAGGAATATTCTGTTCTGTCACATCAAATCCATTGGATTTTAATTTTATATAAATTTGTTGTGCATATAAAATTAATTTATGCAAAAATGACGATCTTTAGCTTTACAAAACAGATTTATTTGAAAGGCGTTAGAGATTTCATAAACTTATTGACTATAAGATATATGTAATATGAAAACAATCATCAATATTTTAGAATTTGAGATATTCACAATAGGAGAATTCCAATTTAAGGTATATACCATACTTACTATTATTTTAATTCTTCTGATCACTAAATTAGCCATATGGTTAATTAAGCTCGCATTGCTGCGAAACCAGAGAAAACACAACATTGATAAAGGCAACACACATGCCCTGATTCAAATTATTAAGTACGTATTTTGGATTATTGCAATGGGTTTACTTCTGGAGGCCATTGGTGTAAAAGTAACCGTATTGATTGCAGGTTCTGCCGCTTTATTAGTAGGAGTAGGACTGGGTTTGCAGCAGACATTTAATGATGTGATTTCAGGAATCATATTGCTGTCAGAAAGATCGATTAAAGTGGGTGATATTTTAGAAATTGATAACGACATTGTTAAAATCCAGAATATTGGATTGCGAACATCCAAAGGATTAAACAGGGATGAAATATCAATTATCATCCCAAATTCATTAATTACAACGAATAAAGTAATTAATTGGAGTCATCAATCCAAACAAACTCGTTTTAAGATTGGCGTTGGGGTAGCCTATGGCAGTGATGTGGATTTAGTTATTCAAGTCTTGAAAGAAAGTGCATTAGAGCATGATGAGATTTCTGATAAAACCCTAATTGATGTTCGCTTCCTGGATTTTGCGAACTCATCTTTAAACTTCCAGGTCTTATTTTACAGCACCAGTATTTTTCGAATTGAAAAAGTGAAAAGTGATATCAGGAAGATAATCAATAGAAAGTTCATTGAAAACAAGATTACAATTCCATTTCCACAGATGGATATTCATTATAAATCGAACACTGTTGATAAAAAGAATGATGGAATTGATCCGTAGCCTGGTTGAAATAAGGATCGTATTTTATAAAATAACATGAGAATCTGGTCCTTACATCCTAAATACCTCGATGCTAAAGGCCTGGTTGCCCTTTGGAGGGAATCCCTGCTGGCAAAACACGTGCTTGAAGGGAAAACCAGGGGCTATAAAAATCACCCGCAACTTCTCAGATTCAAGAAAACTGCTGATCCTGTTCAAAGCATTAACCAGTATTTAGCAGCAGTACATAAAGAGGCCGTTCGAAGAGGCTATCGTTTCAATAAAGATAAAATTGACTGGAAATATAAAAGCGAATTGTTGAATGTAACTAAAGGTCAAATTAGTTTTGAAATGAATCATTTGCTGAATAAACTGAAGATCAGGGATAAAAAAAGAAATCTGGAATTAATGCAAATAGAATATCCGGAAACACATCCTTTCTTTAAACTGGTAGAGGGAGACATTGAATATTGGGAAATAACGAAAGAATAATCCTAATAAGAACAAAATAAGTCAACTAGATCGGTATAAAATTCAAATCTTCAAAATCCTTCAACAGAAAATGCAAAATGTCTGGCTGCATTTGACACTTAGCAAAGCATTCTCCATCCAAATCATTAACAATTCAATAAAAAGTACGCTATCTTAGCTGTACTAAAAAATAGAGTAATACGACTAAATAAACTATAATCTATGGGAAGATCTCAGGAATCATTTAACAAAAAAGAAGTAAGAAATAAAAAAGAAAAGAAAAGGAAAGAAAAAGAGGCCAAAAAGCTGGCAAAAAAAGAAAGCGGGAAAAAAGGCAGCATGGAGGATATGATAGCCTATGTGGACGAAGATGGGATGTTAACCGATACCCCCCCGGATCCCAGCAAAAAAAAGGATATTAAAGCAGAAGATATTGAAGTCAGCGTGCCAAAACGCGAGCATGTTGAATATAATCCCATTAGAAAAGGAGTGGTTACATTTTTTAATGAGTCAAAAGGTTTTGGATTTATAAAAGATATGGAAACACAGGAAAGTGTTTTTGTGCATGTAAATAATACGCTTGAAGAAATTAAGGAGAACAATATTGTGAGCTTCGAAGTGGAAATGGGACCAAAAGGACCTACTGCTGTAGAGGTACAATTATTCAAATAGAAAAAGACTTTCACTTATTTTTACCCCCACCAAACAGAATTTATGATGATTGAACAGGGATGCCCGTTTTGAGATCATTAGTAGCATTTAATCTATACATGGATTTACAGGAAGGAAATAATAAGATTTATGTTGGACAGTCGGTGCAAATTGTGTTGAAACAACATCAAAGAACCGGAGAATTGATCCAGGGCATCGTCAAAAAAGTATTGACCAAATCGACCCATCATCCTCATGGAATTAAAGTGATGCTGGAATCCGGTGAGATTGGAAGGGTGAAAAGAATTGCTTAACTTAGTAGATTGATTTTATGATTAATAGCCTGCAAATTTTAAAAAAATAACATGAAAAAGATTTTTTTACTCCTGATGTGTACTTGTTTTGGTTTATACTTCATGAATGCACAAACAACCGGAAGTTTTGAGAAAACAATCATATTCAATTCCTCCCCTCATACCCTGGCTTTTTATGTGCCTACAAATTACAGCAGTAGCAAAAGCTATCCTTTGGTTGTGGCCGTGCATGGTTGTGGAGGAAGTGCCGTCAGTTTTAGGAATGGATTAATCGCTATTTCCAATAACCTGGATGCTATTATTCTTTGTCCGGATCTTAAAGGCGGACAAATGACCGGTGCTAAAGGACTGATAATTCCATATTCAATAGACACTGCAATTAACACATTGGGATATAATATTAATATTCATGCTGTTTATTTAACAGGATTTTCATGCAATGGACAGGAAACGTTTAAGCAAGGTTGGAACGAAGTGTTTCCCTTTAAAGCAATCATTCCCTTCAATGCCTGGATCCCATCGATTACTACCGACTATAATTTTGATTCTAAAATTCCTACCTGTGTTTGCACGGGAAGTTTAGATGCTTCATATGGGAGAAATATTGCCCTGTTTGATAGTTTAATAGCACATAATGGAGTCGGTAAATTAAATAAGATGCCGGGGATAGGACATTTGTGGAACTTTGGCACCCGCAATGACGAGCTCATGGAGTGCTTCATTTGGATTGATTCGGTTGCAGGCACTAATTCTGTTCTAGAATTAACTATTGAAAATGAGAATTTTATCGTATTTCCAAATCCTGTTAAAAATGAATTAGCAATTAGACTTAAGTATCCTCAACAGGAGGAAATTGAAGTTCGGATATATACACTTAAGGGGAAAATTGTACATCAAACTAAAAGTGCTAGCACACATTTTAATCTGAATTCCAGTGAATTAGCCAATGGTACTTATTTTGTTGAATTAAGTTCCAAAAATGGCATTATCGGGCGTGAAAAATTTGTCATCCTGAGATAGGAAAAATCACATCTATAGTCAGGCGTTCATCAGGAATTAAACATGAAAAATTGCTTGAAATCATTCATCCTGATTTTACAGATTTTGCCAGGATTGAAGATCTGTTTAATCACCAGGATATCGCCTTTTATTGCCTGGGTGTTTATACCGGAGAAGTTAAGCGGGATCAATTCAGGGAAATTACTATTGATTTCACCAGGTCATTTGCAAATTCATTGAAAAATTCAAGTCCCGATGCTACGTTTTGTTTCTTGAGCGGAGGAGGTGCTGACCAGACAGAAAAAAGTCGTATGATATTTGCAAAGGACAAGGGATTGCTGAAAATTTTCTGATCAGGCTGGACTTTAAGCAAACTTATATTTTCTGACCGGCCTATATTTATCCGTTTACAAAAAGAAAAGAACCCAATGCAGTTTATCGATTGATTAGGTTTGCTTATCTACTGCTTAAATCTTTTTATCCAAATGGAGTCATTACATCAGAAGATTTAGCCATAGGAGTTTTCTCGGTTGGATCAAATGGAGGCAATCAAATAATTTTTGAAAACAAAGATATTAAATTAATAAAATGAGTAAAGAAAATTGGACATTCACGAATATTCCTGATCTGACAGGAAAAGTGATCATTGTTACAGGTGGAAACAGCGGAATTGGATATGAAGCAGTTAAAGCATTTGCTGAAAAGGATGCAGAAGTCATCATGGCCTCACGTAACCCTGAGAAAGCTGTAAATGCAAAAAAAGAAATAATAACAGAAATCCCACAGGCAAAAGTGTTGGTCATGGAACTTGATTTATCAAGCCTCGACTCGGTTAAAAAGTTTTCACAAGCATTTAAAAATAAATATGATCAGTTAGATGTATTGCTAAACAATGCAGGTATTATGATGACTCCCTATCATCTGACCAAAGATGGTTTTGAGGGCCAGATGGGAACCAATCATTACGGACACTTTGCATTAACAGGTCAATTGCTGGAATTAATTACGAAGACACCCAAATCACGTGTAATAAATATCAGCAGCAATGCTCACAAATGGGGTCAAATGGACTTTGATAAACTTTCATCTGAGAACGGAACAGAGTATTCACCCAGGAATGCCTATTCGATTTCAAAACTTTCCAATCTTCTTTTCACCTACGAACTGCAGAGAAAATTTGAAGAAGCCGGAATTGACAGTTTGGCTGTGGCAGCTCATCCCGGAGTTTCTCAAACCAATCTGCTTCAACACATGGAAGGAAAAATTCTTTTTAAAATCATGAATCCTATAATGAAATTAATGCTTCAGAAAGCTGATATGGGTTCACTCCCGGGCATTAGAGCATCTGTAGATCCAAATGTAAAAGGAGCAGAATACTATGGTCCCAATGGCAGGAGAGAATTTAAGGGTTATCCGGTTAAAGTAGAATCAATTGAAGCTTCCCGTAATCTGGAAGATGCTAAAAAACTTTGGGATATTTCAGAGAAATTGACTGGTGTAAAATTTCAATTTTAGCGCATTCATGCATTTGGTAATAGATGCCCAATTATGCAGAATTTCAATACTAATAATGTCATAAATTGATATGAATGAAACTATTTGAATTATTGAATAAATTGTAAATTTGGTTCTTTGATCTGTGTAGATTTGAGTCATGACAATTCCAAAATATATTCATTATTTATTGGGTGTTATTTACCTTCTATTCGCGATATGGGTGATTTACGGGTTTTTTCAGCCTAATTTTCTTTTCTTAAATGAAGAAATTCATTCAAGTTATTTCATCAAATTTATTATTGTTTTAATATATCTTGTATCTGCCCTGCTATTATTCGCAATTCCTTTCACTTATTACAAGCTTATATTTAAAAGTACTCCCGTAAAAAACATCTTTTATATTTTCATTATTATTCTGTTTTTTAGCTTGGTTTTTTATGTTCCTGTATCTTATTTTTATGAAAGGACATTGATGCCTAATGAAAAATTCCATCCCTATTTACAGCTTAATCCCCCGGAAATACCTCAAGGAATTCCCAACAATGATGAGTTCCTCATTGTTTGTTTAGGCGGTTCCACGACAGCCTGGGCTGATGAAAAAAATCAAAAATGGCCAAAGCAGGCAGAAATAAATCTCAATAAAGCGATACCTGGACACAATTTCAGAGTATTAAACCAGGGAAAAGAGTGGTATACGAGTCAGCACTCATTGATTAATTATGAAATAAATATTCGATTCCTCAAACCTGATCTTGTCATCATCATGCATTCGATTAATGATTTTATGCAAAATGCAGATCATAGTTACTATTCTAACGGGGAATTCAGGAGAGACTACGGCCATGCTATGGGACCATTTACAAGATTATTCAGAATTCGTCCCTTGTTTGTTCAAATTAAACATGTATTCAATTCAATTTGGTATGCAAAAACTCAGGAAGAAATTACTACCGATACATTTCCTGGATTGGTGTCGATGGAAGAAAATTTGAATAGATTAATTCAGCTGATCAGTTTAGACGGTTCATCCACCATCTTACAAACCCAGCCTTATTTATACAAAGAAAATATGAATAAGGCTGAAATTTCCAGCATTTGGATGCACAGGGCCAATGGAGTTGGGAAAGATAAGAAATGGAGTATAGAAACTGCAAGAAAGGGTATGATTCAATACAATAATTGCATACGTAGAATTGCTGAAGAAAAAAATATTCCATTAATTGACCTGGAAGCTAAGGTTCCGAAAACATTAGAATATTTCACGGATGATTGTCATTATAAATCTCCTGCCATTCAGATTATTTCAAGAGAAGTAAGCCAAACCATAGTCGACTTGATAAAAGAAAAAGAACTCTCAGTATCAAATTAAATGTGATCTATTTAAATCTTATTCATTTGATTCAAAACTGATGCAGCAGCCTTTACAGCGCATCAATAAACTCTGTAATCAACTTAAATGCAGCAACGTAACCAGTCATGCTGACATTGGAAGGAACATCTCCCGGATTATGATAAAAATAATCCTTTTCCTTTGCGCCCATCAGGTAGAAATACAAAGCAGGCACTCCCGCTTTATGAAAAAAATGATGATCGCTTATGGCAGCTTCAGGCCTTGACATTAAGGTTTCCAGATATTGTTTCCTGCTATTGATCTGGTTGATTTTACTAAAATCGCCACTGTTCTTTTCAGCATTTACCACCATCAGGCCTCCTTCCCCTGTCGACATCATATCAAAATTAATCATTAAGCGAATATCTTTTAATGGAACAGGAGGATTTTCAACAAAATATTTTGAACCAAGAAATCCTGCTTCTTCAGCTCCAAATCCAACAAATATCATTGTGTACTCCGGTTGGCTGAACACATCGCTGTAGTGTTTTGCTATATCCAGCATCATAGCTACTCCGCTTGCATTGTCATTCGCTCCGGGATAATAAACCTGGTTGCCCAGTTTACCTAAATGATCATAATGTGCACCTATTACTATATATTTATCCTGATGGGTTTTACCTTCAATTTTTCCAATCACATTTTGAGATTTATAGCTATAGTAATACTTTGTTTCATGCAAAACTTCAATCAAAGCTGCTTTTTTAGGAAGTTTTTCCTTTTGAACAATATAGGTCGGGAATTTGTCAAATGTCTGGCTGACACCCCACATCAACGATCCGGAAGCTAACAACATCACCGCATCGGCTCTCATATCATTTTCCATCACCAATTTTAAATATTCATTGTCCTTTTCCTTTGCAAATTCAGCTTGATCAACTACCACACAAACAGCTGTATAATCTTCAAAGGAAAAATCATCATAAGCAGCTTCATCTTTGATGTTTTTCTTTGTCAGGAAATAGAGGTCCAGCTCTTTATCTGCAATAGGACCTGAGGATGGCTTTAATATAAAATCCGTTCCGGCTTTCAATTCAATTCCATCCACAATCAGTCTCACTTCAGTGGGAAAAGTGTTGACTTTCATGCTGAACTCCTGCACATAATTCCTTATTTTTTTGCCTTTCTGGCTTCCAATGGTCCCTTCTATGATATTATAAGGCAACAGCTTAAAGCTCTTGAACTCATTTTCAATCAAATAGGCTGCATTCTTATCCCCTGCATTAAGGTATCCCCTTCCATGCATATCTTCTGCACATAACCTATCCACAATGGATTTTGCATACTCCAGATCCTGTGCTTGAACAAACACCCAAAGGAGCGAAAATAAAACTACAATCAAAAAACGTTTCATTGGATCTTCGTTTTAAAAATGAAAGAAAAGGCAATATATAGCATAATAATAATGGGTATTGCAAGAAATAACAGAAAGATAAAGAGTGGAATCGAAATAAGTAGCAGGAGGTATTTAGGCATATTATTTTCCCATGACCAATCTGAAAATTTAATCGCCAAAAGTGGAATATTGGATAACATAAGAAAGGATAATCCGAATGTGATCAACAGGAGAACCCAGGGATTTAGAATGATGCTTTCAAGATAAAAAGATTCATAGCTCAAGACGTATAAATCAAAACGCATGATTAATGGCAATGCAGCAACAAATAAAGCAGCAGCAGGGGTTGGTAATCCTTTAAAAACGTGAAGTTGATTATCATCCAGATTAAATTTTGCCAGTCGCAAAGCAGCTGCAATAACAAAAATAAAAGCAAGCAAGCTGACCAATGGAAGGCCCGTAAAATGCATCCGATAAATCCAATCCTGGTGAGATTTAATTAACAGGACATGTAATATGGTGGCTGGCAGAATCCCAAAACTAACAATATCGGCTAGCGAATCAAGTTGTTTGCCCAGTTTGCTTTGAGATTTTAGTATCCTGGCAGTTGCCCCATCTAAAAAATCAAAAACGGCTGCAAGAATCAATAATAAAGCTCCTGCCACAGGATCACCATATAGTGTATTAATTATACCGGTAAATCCTAAAAAGAGATTTGTCAGGGTGAAAATATTGGCTAAATTTTTGGTTAATAATTTCATCTCAAATGAATTATTTTTCAAATATACAGGTATTTTTTATCCTTTGAAATTTCAAAAAGAGAAATGAAAAAAATGCATGTGAAATCGAAGTTTTTTCGACTGAACGCAAAACTTATTTTTAGCAGGAGAAACTTAGAATATCTATTCAATTTCGTATGAAAGAAATGTGGAATCAGCGCTATACTGATAAAGAATACATATATGGCAAAGCACCCAATATCCTTGTCAAAGAGTTTATTGATCAATCCGAAGCAGGCCGAATTTTATTTGCTGCTGAAGGAGAAGGACGGAATGCAGTCTATGCCGCAAAACACAAGTGGATAGTGGATGCTGTAGATTTTAGTGTAGAAGGGAAAAAGAAGGCAATGAAACTTGCAAAAGCGAATCATGTACAGATAAATTATAGCGTTTCTGATGTCATGGATTATGAACTGGTGGAAGATCATTACAATGCCATTGCTTTGATTTACTTACATCTACATCCTTCCATACGCGAAATGGTGCACAAAAGAATGATCAAGTCATTAAAAACAGGTGGATACATTTTACTGATGGCATTTGAAAAAGCACAAATAAATAATAGCACCGGAGGACCTAAAAATCTTGAATTACTTTACAATAAGGAAATGCTTGAAAATGATTTTAATGGACTGGATTTTATTAAATTTGAGGAAAAAGAAGTGCTTTTGAAAGAAGGATTGTTACATGACGGCAAATCAAATAACCTGATTCTAATAGCAAAAAAAGTATAATTAATGAGGCCAATATATCTAAGTGCAATTGTATTCATGTTTTGCATTAATGGAGTTGTTTCTCAAACAAAAGTAAATGATCCAAAACTTGATGAATTTGCGATCTTTTTTATATCAGCTCTTCAATCAAAGGATATAAATAATTTGCTTGCACTAAAACCAACACCCATTATATGGAGAGCAGCTTTGCCGGAAGAAACACAATTCCTGACCGATGATCAACTGCTGAATCAGGTGATTAACAGCGAGAAATTTATAACGGATTTTAACAACATCATGGAATCAGCTAAAAAATCCAAAATAAATTTAGACGATTTATACTATATCGGAGCTTTATATGGTGAAAATGCAGTAGAAAATAAATTGCTCGGAATCTCTCTGAAATATGAATATAAAGGAAAGGAGATCATTTTTGCTGTATCTTTACTTCGATACAATTCAAATTTTTATCTGTCAGAAATATTAATGAGTTATGATATATTTTCCCGAAATTATCTGGGAAAGTAATGTGAATAAATAAATACCGAAAGTGAGGAAAAACGGACAATTGAAGCAATGCATTATTCTTTTGATGGAAACTGCTTTGATTGGGTCACCATAAAAAATGGGAACACCATTACTTGCGTTGTGATAAATTTTCGGGTTTTAAAATGCTAACATCATGCATCAGATCGAAAAACTGGATAAAATTGCGATAACAGTTCATTCGCATAAATTACTTCGAGTGCTTTTAAATGAAAATCCAATGCTGGAAGAGATCATGAGGGAGTCAAAAAACGAAACGGAGGCCCTGATCGGTGTCAAAAACTGGGTGATGTCAGACTTATCAAAAAATCCGGATGCCTTGTCATTTTACAAAGGAGTAAAAAAAGGACGACAGGCCTATGAGAGTTTACAATGGAAAGATTTAGCAGCAATCAGGATTTTAGATTACATCGACAATGCAGGAAGAACTTATGAAGATTTAAACCTGAGGGGAGAAAAAGCAGTATCAAATCCCATTAAACTTATTTGGCTGGCTGTTACCAAAGGAACTGGTGGAGCAAAACCATACTTCTTTGATGACATGATTCAGTTGTTCAGGCAGTTTTGTGGTAAAAGCAAACGAATTACCCCTTCAAAAGATCAGGTTTTTGAATGGATTGATCGCTGGCCAACTGGAATCGATCCAAGAATAATGAAACTACGTGAAGAAAACCGGGATCGCATTATTAATATTTACATCGACAAAATGGATTCGGGTGAAATTAAAGATTCAAAATATATCTTTAAAAAAGGAAGTTCACGGGAACAAAAATTCCTTCAAATGCTGGAATGGTGGAATGAAAGTGTTTTTCATCTGAGATTTGCCATTCGAAACCCTGATTTGCTCAATGAACTGTTGGGAAACTCTCTGGATCCGGATAGCATGAAGATACTTTATGAAGCTCAAGAAATGGGAATTCCTTTTTTTGTTAATCCTTATTATTTGTCATTATTGCACGTAAGAGTACCCTATTTTGCCATAGGAGCTGATCTTGCCATCCGGCATTACATCCTTTATAGCGAGCAACTGGTTAAAGAATTCGGACAGATAGTAGCCTGGGAAAAAGAAGATAAAGTTGAAAGCGGCAAACCAAATGCTGCAGGGTGGATTCTGCCTTCTCACAACAATATTCACAGAAGATATCCAGAAGTGGCGATTCTAATCCCGGATACAGTAGGAAGAGCATGTGGAGGACTTTGTTCATCCTGTCAACGCATGTATGATTTTCAGCGTGGAAATTTAAATTTCAACCTGGAGAAACTAAAACCCAGGGAAACCTGGCAGGAAAAACTGAAACATTTGATGTCATATTATGAAAATGATTCTCAGCTTAGAGATGTGTTGATTACAGGTGGGGATGCACTCATGAGTTCCGACAAGTCATTGAAAAGATTATTAGATGAGCTGTATGAGATGGCTATTCGTAAAATTGAAGCAAATAAGAAAAGGAAAAATGGAGAAAAATATGCAGAAATTATAAGAGTCAGGCTTGGGACCCGTTTGCCTGTTTATTTGCCTCAACGAATTACATCGGAATTAACAAGCATTCTTAAAGATTTCAAAAGAAAAGCATCTGAAATTGGAATCAAGCAATTTGTTATCCAGACTCATTTCCAATCGCCTATGGAAGTAACTCCTGAGGCTGCCCTTGGAATACGAAGACTGATAGAATCTGGCTGGACAATCACTAACCAGCTTGTATTTACAACAGCTGCATCTCGCAGAGGACATACCTCCAAACTAAGGAAAGTTTTAAACGATATCGGTGTGTTAAATTATTACACCTTTTCAGTGAAAGGCTATATGGAAAACAATCACAATTTTGCCACAAATGAAAGAGCTGTTCAGGAACAGTTAGAAGAAAAAGTGGTAGGACATATTGAAGAAAAATATTTTGACAGGATCAAGGACTTCCCTCTGCAGGCAGAAAATATGATTAAAAATATAAATGATTTAAGATTAGAGGCTGGTGTGCCGTTTTTAGCTACTGACAGAAATGTGCTTAATCTTCCTGGTGTAGGAAAAAGTCTTACTTACCGTGTGATAGGTATTACGAGATATGGAAGACGCATTCTTGAATTTGATCACGATCATACGCGTTCGCACAGCCCGATCATCAACAGCATGGGCAAAGTGGTTATCATTGAATCTAAATCCATCTCGGAATACCTGGAACAGCTGGAGTTTTTAGGGGAACAAATTGAAGATTATGAGAACATTTATGGTTATTCCATCGGTGAAACCGAACCCCGGGTTTCCATGTATGAATATCCGGAATATAAGTTTGAACTGACCAAAGAGTTCACAAATCTTGAAGTTTAAGGATGCTTGAACCCTTACGCTATTTTTATGACAAGGAAGGATTCCAAAAGGATCATATTAATAATATTACTTTTGGCGAAAAATATGTGGCAGTTGAATTAAATAATGGCCAAATAGGAATTTGTGCTACCCTTCTTCACCCGGTCGAAGCTGAATTTGATGTTCCTGATTTAACAAAAATCCCGCATCGTATTATTTTGAACGCTTATTTTAATGCATTATTTAATTATCAAATTGCATATGATGATACATCCGATATTTTTGATAAAATAGAATTCATAAAGGGGGGTCGTGTTGTAATGATCGGATATTTCAAATCCCTGGTTCGAAAATTTGAGGCAGAAAACATTCCTTTATCTATTTTCGATTTGCATGATACTACTGGAAAAATGACCCCTTTTGAAAAACAGAATAAATATATTGCAAACGCTGATACTTTAATCCTGACATCTACAAGCGTATTCAATCAAAGTTTTTTATCCATCGTGAATAATACATCTGTCAATTGCCGGGTTTATCTTTTGGGTCCTTCCACTATATTGCATCCGGATATGCTGAGGTATCGAAATATAAAAATCCTGTTTGGTTCTATTTTCGAAAGGAACAAAGACAAATTATTGGAAGTAATAAAACGAGGAGAAGGAACTCCTTCCTTTTCAAAATATATGCGGAAAGTATATTTGAGTAACAGCTAGTAAGGTTATGACTATCAGAGATTACCAAACTACAGATTATGATCAGTTGCAATCCCTTTGGGAAATAACACGCATGGGGGGTAAATTCCGCGGAGATAATAAGGAAATCATAGAAAATACAATTAAATCCGGGGGAAAATTAATAGTCCTTTTACAGGATGATAAATTGATTGGAAGCAGTTGGATAACAAACGACGCCAGGAGATTATACCTTCATCATTTTGGTATTTTACCAGCCTACCAGGGGCGGGGATTCTCTAAGATGTTATTAGATGAAAGCTTGAAATTTGCACGAAAAACAGGTTTGCAAATAAAGCTGGAAGTTCATAAAAACAACGAGATCGCATTGAAGCTGTATAAGAAAGAAGGATTTAAGTATTTGGGTGATTATTTGGTTTATATTATCAGAGAATATGATCAAATTCAATATTAAAAATAATAAAAACCAAATCAGATACGGTAATAATTTATCTTCAAGCTGATTTTTAGCTTTCTTCAGGCTAATCAACTCCCACCTGATATATTTCAGTTTCCTTATATTTGCGCAATATTTTTGATGCGGAAAATTCTCTGGATATTATACCAACCCTATAAGTGGATTATTTTTATTCCACTTGCCTTGATCCTTACATTATTTTTTGGATTTTTCACCGTGGCTGTATATTATCTGAGCAACCCGAAGATTGCCAGCTATTTAGGAGGTGTGATTTGGGCACGTACATTGTGTATCCTCACTCCTATCCGATTAAGGAAAGTGGGTAAAAAATACATCCAGAAGAAACAATCCTATGTTATTATTGCCAATCACAGCAGCAGTTTCGATATATTGGTTTTGTATGCCCGACTGGGTGTTGATTTTAAATGGGTTATGAAACAGGAACTCAGGAAAGTTCCCGGTCTGGGTGTAGCATGCAAAAAATTAGGGCATATTTTTGTGGATCGATCCAGTCCTAAAGCAGCCCTGGAAACTATTGAAAATGCCAAAAGCAGCATAAAAGATGGCACTTGTATCGTATTTTTCCCTGAAGGTACCCGTACAAAAGCAGGGGGACTTGCAGATTTCAAAAAAGGAGCTTTTAAGATGGCATTTGATCTGAATTTACCTCTTTTGCCCGTTAGTGTGAAGGGAACGAATAAAATACATGAACCCGGTACACTGAATATTTTTCCTGGAACAGCCAGCCTGATTTTCCATCCCCCTATTTTAATTTCTGACTATAGCTGGGAAAATGTAGAAGATCTTATGCAACATGCTAAGGAAGTGATCAGTTCAGGCCTGGAGAATTAAAGAAACTGTATTCCTTCAAATTATTTTCAGCTGTCCTTTCACTGTCTGCCTAAGGGGACAGTGAGTCCGTGAATTAAAGGATTATATCTCCCTGTAATTTTCCTCGCGAATCCATCCGATTTTACCATCAGCCAATTCGATTTTGACCCAATCGTTGATTTTTTCATGTAAACGGACTTTCAATCCCTCATGAATTAAAAACAAATCTGTGCTTTGATCATCAGGTGCACTCATCACATAAACTGTAGGTTCGAAAATGATCGCATAATGGCTGTCTCTTTCAATTGAAGATTTCTGAAGAGTAAAGACTGTGGCTAAACAAAAGAATAATGCCATAATAACAATAAGAGGAATAATCATCTTTTTTATGAACACAGAACGGGTGACCATGGTGAAAATTACCAGCAGAACGAGTAGTATAAAAAGCATTATACTGGTGTAGCCCCAATTTTTTGAACTCATATAATAGAGGGTGTTATTCCACATTCTGACAAAAAAGAAATCAGGAATTGCATCAATCTTATCGCTAATATTCAGATTAGCAAGATCCAAATTATATAAAATGTCCTTTTGATTTCCTCCTAAAAGTCTTGCTTTTTCATAATATAATATCGCTTTTGAGTATTCTCCCAGCTTGTAATTTGTATTTGCAGTATTATAAAACAGGTTGGCAGATTCTATCCCCAAATTAATTATCGAGTCATAAAGAACAATGGCTTTGTGGTATTCCTGTTTTTGATATAACTCATTTGCTTCATTAAATAATCCCTCCACCTTCACTGGATCAGGAAAAACGAAAGCTGGGATCAACACAAGCAGCCAAAAGATCAATATATTATTCACATCCTTCTTCATTTGCTAATTGCTTTTTCCAATTTTATCAATAAAGTGTAAGCCTGTTGATAAGTTGAATTCATGTTCCCTGGAATGGAGGACGGAGAAAACCTGGCAAACTCACATGCATCAATTAATTCAAAAAGATCCTTGATCAATTCCTGATTTAGCTGCTTTTCTAATAATACTTCACTCACTTTCTCCCTCGACAATTCAGCTGAAGACAACACCAATTTATCCCCCAGGTAACCGTTAATAGCATTTAAAACCTCTTCATAAAAGCTGACTGTATTATTCGCAGATAACATCTTTTTAGCTTTCTTCAGTTTTTTATGAGAGTAGGAAGAAGCTTTCCTCTGCCTGAATAAAGCCACATTATTTCTGAACTTCGTAAACCTTTTATAAAAAATAATAAATAACAGAAATAATAAAGCAGGTATTAAATAATAAAGGTAAAAAATAAAGGAGCCTATAAATGGCTTGTTTTTATAGGTAAATTCACCTAATTCCTGTTTGATAAACTGAATATCCTTTCCCCTGAGTTCAATTTCCTTTTTACTTAATCCTGTGGGTAAATCTCCGGTATAATTTCCTTCTCCTTTTTCTACCTTGATTTGAATCTGATCGCTTGACAGGGTTCTGTAAATAGCTTTTTTTACATCGAAATAAATGATTGTAACAGGTGGTAAATTAAAGTGACCCGCTTTTCTGGGAACCAATAAATACTCAAAAGATTTATAGCCCTTAAAGCCGTTGCCTGTAAGCGAAAGATTTTGTTTTATTTTTGGTTCATAAGTTTCAATATCATCTGGTAAATCCAGGTTAAAATCTGATAATAAGTGATGATTTCCTGTCCCTTCCACCTTGATGGTTAATGTGATCGGATCATTGATCTTTGTTGTTTCCTTGTCTGTTGAAACACTCAAATTAAAATCGCCAATAAGGTCTTCAAATCCTGCTGGTTCAGGTGGTAAACTTTCAACCTGAACACTAACGCTTGGGGCAGTAACCGATTGAGTTACTTTCTCAGCATATCTGATCGTAGGACCATACCACATTTGCTCTGCCTGATTCCTCGCATTTCTGGTTTTTATTTCTTTAATATCCAGTTTGAGTTTAAGGGGTTTCAATGTAATTTTTCCAGATTTCCGGGCAAAAAGGATCTTCTTTTGTAATACAATGACATAAAATTGAATTCCATTAATTACTTCAGTTTCCACCCTTAGCTGTCCTATATCAATATCTTCGACAAGAAATCCCTCGTATTGAGGAAATTTAATATCCGAAATATCCATTATTTCCTTACGTGAATACACTTTTTGAGTAAGCGAAAAGGCCTCTCCCATGAAAATTTTTGATTTGCTAATTAATGTTCTGGCAAATACATCTTTATCAGATATAACGGTTTTAGTATCACCAGATTTTGGTTTTTTTGAGATATTATCTGCACTTACAACCTGAATATCAATACTTTTTGTTTTATAAAGCTTCCCATCCAGTTTAACAGATGCAGGCTGAATGGTGAATTTCCCTTTTGAGATAGGTTTGATGGCAATTGTAAACTGATAATTTTTACTCACTACTCCATTGATATTGGAAGTGGATTGATATTGCTGGGGTTGCGACAACACGCGGAATCCATTGAATTCGGGAAAATTGAGATCCGTAATTCGCTGAAAATTGCCTTCAATGGTAAATGTTACATTAATTTGTTGGTCTGGGCTAACTTCATTTGAATTAACGGAGGCAGTAAAAGATTGTGCCCATGTAAGATGAGAAACTACAATAAACAGGAATGTGAAAAGCAATATGTGAGCTCCCTTGTTTACCATTCCTTCTCAATTTTCACTTTAACTGGCTTTTCTTTTTTTTGCAAGACTTTTTTCTGCACATCTTTTTCTTTTTCTTCTTGTTTTTTCAATAGTTTTTCTGCTTCCTGCTTATCCATTTTCTGTTCATCAGGTTTTGGTTGAGCTTGCTGTTTGTTCTCTTTTTCTTGTTTGTCCTTGTTTTTTTGTTGATCCTGATTCTGCTTTTTTTCTTCTTGCTTTTCTTTCTCTTTTTCTTCCTGGTCTTTGTTTTCCTGATCCTTATTTTGCTGCTTGGATTGTTGTCCTCCTTCTGGCTTATGTTTCAGTGCATAAGAAAGATTGTACTTGGATTCCTGATCTTGAGGATTGATTTTCAATGCATTTTTGTAGGCTTCAATGCTGTTGTCAAGGTACTGCATTTTTTTCTGCATGTCTTCCTGATCTGCACTTTGATTGATGCTTTTAAAGGCCTCCAGATTTGCGTTTCCAAGATTGTAATAAGCCTTGTTTTTATAAATATCATCATCGGTTGAATGGGCAGCTATTGTAAATTGTGTTATAGCCTCATCAAATCTGCCTTGCTCAAAATAAGAATCACCCAGGTTAAAGCTGCCTTCATAGTGTTTTTGATCTACTTCCAGCGCTTTCTTATATTTTGCCTCAGCGTCTCCAAATTGGTCTTTGGAATAAAGCTTATTTCCTTTTCTGACCAAATGATGCTCATTCTGACTATAACTGATGAATGTCGTTACAATCATCCATATGATTAAAACTAATTTATACATTTCTTTTTAGTTTAAGGCTTTTAAAACTAAATGTCAACTTGCTTTTCCTTTCAAAAATAATGAAATCAACAAGTAAAAATACCAATGCTAAAACCAGAAAAAACTGAAACTGACTTTTGTAATTGCTTACTACCTTAGAGTCAATCTCTTTCTTTTCCTGCTTATTAATGCTTTTAATCAAATCTCGCAGGTCATCGCCTGAATTGGTGATTCTGAAATATTCACCATGACCCAGTACAGCTATCTCCTGAAGCATGCTTTCATTTAATTTGCTTAAAATAATACTATTGTTTTTGTCTCTTTGATAATCCACCTGACGGTTGTTGTGATATATGGGAACAGGTGCTCCCTTTAAGGTTCCAATGCCCACCGTGTAAATCATTAATCCTTCCTTTGCTGCAGATTTAGCGGATTCGTAAGCATCTCCTTCATGATTTTCTCCATCTGAAATAATGAGTAAAGTTCTGTGTTTTTTATCTCCTGACTCAAACATTTCATGCGAGAGATCAATGGCGTCACCTATGGCTGTTCCCTGGGTTGGAAGTAAAGAAGTATTAACATTCGACAGGAATAACTTAGCAGCAGTATGATCAATTGTCACAGGCATTTGAACATACGCATTTCCGGCAAAAACAATGATCCCTATCCGATCTCCTTCCAGCTTATCAATTAAGCGGTAAATAAATTGTTTCGATTTTTCCAATCGATTGGGAGTAATATCCTCTGCCAGCATGCTCCTGGAAAGATCCAATGCAATCACGAGATCTATGCCTTTTCTCTTCATCTTTTCGACTTTCGAACCAAATTGAAGATTTGCCATAGCCAGTATGAGCGATGCAAGGGCAAATGAAAAGAGAATGAATTTGATTTGGTATTTATACCTTGGTTTGTTCTTTACCAATTTCAGTACAAGCTGTTCATCACCAATTGACTTCAGTACTTTCCTAGCCCAATTCATCCTGTGTAAAAATAGAAACAATAGAAAAAGCAATGAAAACAATGCAAATAAAATGTCGGTATGTTCGAAACGCACTAAGTCCATCAGGGAAAACTTTTTAATAATGAATTCCTTAAAAAGAGTTCGAGAAACAATAAAACAGATGCAATGAGAGCAAAGATCAAATATTTATCACTAAACCTTTGGTAGGCTTCGACTTCAATTTTGTTCTTCTCCATTTTATTGATCTCTTCATAGATTTCTTTCAATTTGTTATTGCTGGTAGCCCTGAAATATGCTCCATTTGTCAGGCTGGCTATGTCCTGCAATAAATCTTCATCAATCCTGACTTCCATATCCTGGTAACTCATTCCAAAAGGAGTTTGAACAGGATAAGGTGCTGTGCCTATCGTTCCCACACCAATGGTATAAATCCGGACTCCAAATGTTTGCGCAATCTCTACAGCCGTCATTGGATTAATGAATCCTGTATTATTTTCCCCATCAGTTAAAAGAATGACCACCTTGCTTTTACCACCACTATCCTTTAGTCGATCAATAGCTGTTGAAAGACCCAGGCCAATGGCCGTACCATCTTCAATAATGCCACTTTTAATCTCACTTATTAAATTCGTAAGCACCTTATGATCCGTTGTGATAGGGCACTGGGTAAAACTCTCCGCAGCAAATACCACAAGTCCAATCCTGTCATTTGCCCTGCCCTTCACAAAATCCTGGGAAATGCTTTTTGACGCTTCCAGTCTATCGGGTTTGAAATCCATTGCAAGCATACTGGAAGAAATATCCAGGGCAATGACTATATCAATCCCTTCTGTGGTCACTTTTTTGTTATCAAATGACTTTTGAGGGCGGGCTAATGCGATTATGATCAGCGCTATAGCCAAAATACGGAATGAGAATAATGCATGCCTGAAACGTGCTTTCCAGGGTCTTTTTATTCCTTTGATAGAAGTTATGGAAGATATGGTGTGTTCGGGAATTCTATTTTTATACTTCCAGATATACCAGCCAACAATTAGGGGTATAATTAGTAAGAACCAAAAAAACCAAGGATCCTCAAATCTATAGTCACCAAGATTCATCCGAACTCTGTGTTTTTATTGTTTAAAATTAATCAATTCTTTTCTGCAATATTTTTGCCAGTGGAATCCGTGTTGAATTTTTGTCAGCAATAGCAATTTTAATTCGCAAACCATTGCTGGAACACATCGTTAAATATGGAGAATATTATTAATCCAAATACGATGATCATTCCAATGGTCTGGATCACTTCCATAGTTTTGGTTCCAATGGTCCTTCCTGAAATCATTTCAATCAATATAGTGATTACATGACCTCCATCAAGTGCCGGAATTGGTAACAGGTTCATAAAGGCAAGTATTAAGGACAAAAGGCCTGTAATGGTCCAGAAGTTTACCCATATCCATTCACCTCCATAGATGGTCGCAATGCCCACAGGACCCTTAATCGCTTTTCTGGGATCAACCTCTCCTTGAAAGAGTTTCGCAAAACCAATGGTATTCTCTTTAAGCATAAACCAGGCTTTTTGATTGCCTCTTTTGAACGATTGAAAAAATGCATAAGAGGTCACTTCCACATTCACCTCAAATTCTGGAAAAAATCCGATTTTCCCTTCCTCATCAATTTGCACATTACTTAATTCAACCGTGTCTATTTGATTGCGCAATACCCTTAGATCCACTTTTCTTTTTCCTTCCAGCCGCTGAACAAAATCATAATAATAATTGATCGGAACCTGGTCGACTGCGATGATTTTATCACCTGCTTTCAGGCCGCCCCTTTCTGCATTGCTTCTTTGCTTAACCTTTCTCACATGAAATGAATAAGCCGGTTGGATGAAAAGGTCTAAACTGCGGTCTGATATAGTGTTTAAAAAATCATCAGGAGTTGTAATGGTGACTAATTTCCCATCTCTTTTGACAAGGATATCAATATTGTTTGACAGGAGCAGCTCAAAACTGTACATGTCAGTGAATTTCTTAAAATCACTAAAGGGGGTTCCATTTATTTCAACCAAAGTATCACCAGTCTGAAACCCAATTTCTTCTCCGTATTGCATGGCCACAATAGCCGGATCGTTTGTACTGACGGGGATATGAGTTTCGCCATAATAAAACGAAATCATGGAAAAAATAAAGATACCCAGCAGGAGATTCATAAATACACCTGCCACCATCACGATTAGTCTTTGCCATCTTGGCTTAGCCCTGAATTCCCAGGCCTGGGGAGGTTTGGCTAATTGCTCTTTATCCATTGACTCATCAATCATTCCGGCAATTTTAACATATCCTCCAAGAGGAAACCAACCGATTCCGTATTCTGTCTCTTTTCTTTTGAAACTGAATAATTTTACTTTTCCGAAATCAAAAAAGATATAGAATTTATCTACTTTCATTCCAAATGCTTTGGCAGCAAGAAAATGTCCCAGTTCGTGGATTGCAACTAGAATTGACAAGCCTAAAAGCAATTGTCCGATCATGATTAATGTTTGCATATTAGTAGATTAATGTTTTAGCAAATTGTCTCGTTTTTTTATCTGTATCCTCTAAATCCTCAAAGGAAGGTTCCTGTATGTAATCGATTGAGTTCAAGCATTTATCGTTAATCCGGTATATGTCATTAAACTTAATCTCTTCAGTCAGGAAAGCTTGTACAGCAATTTCGTTGCCAGCATTAAGTATGGCAGGCAAATTACCTCCCTTTTCAGCAGCTAAATAGGAAAGCTTCAGATTGGGGTATGCTGACAAGTCCGGATCTTCAAATGTCAAAGCTCCTGTTTTTAACAGGTCCACCCTTGGAAATTCGGATTTGATTCTGTTAGGGAAAGAAAACGCATATTGAATGGGAATACGCATATCATGCATAGCCAATTGGGCCTTCACTGATCCATCCTCAAAATATACCATGGATTGAATGATGGATTCCGGATGAATCAATAATTCTAGCTGTGAGAAGTTCAGGTTGTAAAGCCAGCTTGCTTCAATGATCTCAAATCCTTTGTTTATCATCGTGCTTGAATCAATGGTGATTTTATTTCCCATCTTCCAATGCGGATTTGATAAAGCCTGTTTTTTAGTCATGTTTTGTAAATCAGACAGATCGATTCCTTTGAACGGACCTCCTGAAGATGTCAAGACTATCTTTTCTATTGTATTGGAGTATTCACCCAGGATGGATTGAAAAATGCCTGAATGCTCAGCATCAACCGGAATGATGCTGCCTCCCTTTTCCGTATAGATTTTAGCAACCTGGTTACCAGCAACCACCATAGATTCCTTGTTAGCCAGGGCTAATGTTTTTCCATATTTTATAGCCTGGATAGTTGGCTTTATTCCGGGAAACCCACTGATCGCATTGAATACAATATCAATTCCCTCTAATTCAAGTGACTGAAGTAATGCTTTATCCCCGCAAAAACATTTGATGCCCCTGGGAAAAAGCATATCACTCAGTTCTTGCTGCCGTAGTTCATCGGCATGGATCACAATATTAGGCTTGAATTCAATGGCCTGCTCCAGTAAAAGATCTGTATTGAATGAAGCAAATAAAAGTTCAATAAAAAACTGTGTTGAATTTAACCTGATAACTTCTAAAGACTGCCTGCCTAAAGATCCGGTTGAACCGAGTATAGCTATTCCTTTTTTATCTTCCATTAAATAACCAGCAAATTTTAGAAGGTGCAATTTAGGCATTATTGAGTTGTTTCAGGTTTTAACTCCATCTGTTATTCTGATTAAATAAAGACCAATTCAGTATACAAAGCCAACAAAATGTGTGTATTTTACCTTCAATATTGCCTGTCTTTTGAACTACCTTTGCCTGAAATATTTCAAAATATGAATTATGAGACAGCTTAGTATAATCCTGATCCTTGTCCTTCTTTTTTCTTGCGGAAAGAAGAATAATTTTCCTGCTAAAATTTCCAAACATAACAGAATGCTTTTTGAACAGGCTTTTAAAACCGGAGATGTGAATACAGCCATCTCATCAGCTCAATCTTTGCTGATTTATGATACAGCTAATTATGGTCTTTTGGACACACTGGCTAGCTTGTTTCTTAATGAGGAAAACTTCCATGCTGCATTTAATATTTCTACAAAAATGCTGACTCTTAATCCGGAGGGGAAAAAAGGAATTGAAATTTATGCCAAATCTGCATCTAATTTAAATCTGTCGCAAGAAGCCATGAATGGCTACTCCAAATTGTATGAATTGGATAATAAAACAGCCTATCTGTATGAAATAGCTATCCAACATATAAATTTGGGAAATTTGACAAATGGTGAGAGTATCTTGCAAACGATTATAAATACACCAGCCAGTGAGGAGGAATTGTACCAGGTTAGAATTGGAGTTAATAAATTCCAGGATGTTCCTGTAATTGCCATGTGCTATTATTTCTATGGGAACTTGTACGAGATTCAAGGACTGGGAAAGGAGGCAAAAAACTCCTTTAAGAAAGCTGTGGAAATTGCTCCTGAATTTATTTTAGCAAAAAATAAACTGGCACTATACAAATAAAGCATTCCTGTCGTTGTTAATTTATTAAATACTGACTTCTAAGTTATAATTATGAAGAAACATTTCGACACCTTAATAATTGTAGGACTAACCATCCTATTAACCCGCCTGCTAATTTCAAGTAGCACAACTGTTCCGGAACAATATAAAACTGAATTTAAAAAGGAATATGGCGTATATGCGTTGGAACTTCCCCTGGATATAGATTTTGCAGGAGAAAAAGTGCCCATGCACAGGGAGGATGTGAGAGAACGATTGGACCGGGAATTATTAATTAATACCTATTGGCAATCCAATACCATTCTGCTGATCAAAAGAGCTAACCGGTGGTTTCCACTAATTGAAGAAATTTTAAAGCAAAATGGTGTTCCTGATGATTTCAAATACATTGCGCTCATTGAAAGTGGGTTTCTTAACCTCACATCACCTGCTGGAGCTAAAGGATATTGGCAGTTTATGGAAAAAACAGGGGAAAAATATGGTCTGGAAATAAATTCATCCATAGATGAAAGATACCATGTGAAAAAAGCAAGCCAGGCCGCCTGTGATTATTTTAATGAAGCCTATGGTTTATTCAATAACTGGACACTGGCTTCTGCTTCTTATAACATGGGAATTGCCGGAGTGAACCGGCAATTAAAAAAACAGCAAGTCAACGATTATTACAACTTATTATTAAACATTGAAACGAGCCGTTACGTTTTTCGGATTCTGGCATTAAAAGAAATATTCAGCCATCATGAAAAATATGGTTTTCATTTTCTGGCTTCACACCTCTATCAACCTTACCAAACCAGGCTCATACGGGTAGATACTACAATTGAGAATCTGGTCGACTTTGCGATCGCTAATACAACTACCTTTCGCGAATTGAAAATCCTGAATCCATGGCTTAAAAATAATACCCTGCCCAATAAAAGCAGGAAAATCTACGACTTGGAGTTGCCCCTGGAGCAACATAAGCTTAAAAGGAAAAAATATTTTGTTCATGAAAGTTTAAAAGTCAGGGAATATAAAACAGATAAATCTTTTGAAAAAAAAATTGAAGCTCCGAAAAGAGAAAGAGACAGCCTGATTTTTCATGTGGTTAAAAAACGCGAGGATATCCATTCAATTGCCAAACACTATGGTGTAGATATTGCAGAAATACAGCTCTGGAATGAAATTGATGATGATTTTGTGAGAAAGGGACAGCAGTTAAAGATATTCGTAGAACGGAAAGGACGTGAGCAAAAAACCAAATAATAACACCTACAGTGAAAAGGTTGAAGAAGGTCATATAAGTATTTATGGCGCACGCGAGCACAACCTGAAAAACATTGACTTGCGGATTCCAAGAAACAAGCTGGTTGTTTTTACAGGCCTGAGTGGAAGTGGGAAATCATCCCTGGCATTCGATACCCTTTTTGCCGAAGGACAAAGACGTTACATGGAGACCTTTGCCTCATATGCCCGGCAGTATATTGGGGAAATGAAGCGTCCCGATGTAGAAAAAATTGATGGACTCAGTCCGGTCATTTCGATCGAACAAAAAACCGGAAGCAGAAACCCCAGGTCAACAGTTGGAACCACCACAGAAATTTATGATTTTTTGAGATTGTTGTATGCCAGGATCGGTGAAGCATATTCCTGGCAAAGTGGAAAGAAAATGGTTCGCTACAATGAAGATCAATTATTAAGCACAATTCTTGAAAAACACAATAATAATCAGGTCTCCATTCTGGCTCCTGTTGTAAAATCACGAAAAGGACATTACCGGGAACTGTTTGAACAGTATCGAAAAAAAGGCTATACGAAAATACGGATTGATGGCAAGCTTAAAGAAATTATCCCTAAAATGCAGCTAAACCGCTATTCAATTCATGATATCGAATTGCTTATCGACAGGATAAAAGTAACACCAAAATCGCTATCCCGCATAAAGCCGTCAATACAACTTGCCCTGAAGGAAGGAAAAGGTACACTGATTATTATCAATGAGAATGAAAATGACCTGAACTATTATAGCAAAAACCTGATGTGTCCTGAAAGCGGGATATCTTATGATGAACCGCAACCAAATACTTTTTCATTCAATTCTCCGTATGGTGCCTGTCCGGAATGTAAAGGATTGGGAATAATGCATCAGATCGATGAAGATGTGCTTATACTGAACAATAAAAAAAGTATCAGGGAAGGAGGAATGCTGATACTTGATCCTCAAAAAGATCATTGGACTTCAGCCATAATTCGTGCACTCGCTACCCGCTATTCACTTGATCTGAATACTCCTATTAAAGATATTCCAAAGGATATTCTGCATAAGATCATGCATGGTACGGAGGAAGAAATCCTGGTGAAGACCACTTTTATGGAATATGAAACTCGTTTTGAAGGATTGATTGACCGCTATAAAAATCAAATAAATGACACTGATAACAATCATTTCAGGGATGAATTAAAAGAGCATATTCCCCTGGTCAGATGTCCTGAATGTAATGGCTCCAGATTGAAAAAGGAAGCCCGTTATTTTAAAATTGATAAAAAGAATATTTATGAAGTCAGTTCTCTCCAATTGACAAATTTCCACCAGTGGGTAAATTCTTTGGAATCAAAACTCAAGGGAAGAAGCAAAATTATTGGATCCGAATTGCTAAAAGAATTGAAGGGACGGACTAGCTTTCTTTTAGATGTTGGATTGGGTTATTTATCATTGGACAGGGCGATGTATTCTTTATCAGGAGGTGAATCACAGCGTATCAGGCTGGCTACCCAAATTGGTTCTCAACTTATTAATGTGTCCTACATTATCGATGAACCAAGCATTGGTCTGCATCAACGGGATAACCACAAATTGATTAAAGCATTAAAAGAGCTGGCAGATATCGGGAATACAGTGTTAGTGGTGGAGCATGACAAAGAAATGATGGAAGCCTCCGATTACATTGTTGACCTGGGTCCAAATGCTGGATTACATGGAGGATCTGTTGCTTTTGAAGGTCATGTGAAAGATATTATCCATACCAACTCGCTGACTGCAGATTATTTATCGGGAAGAAAAAAAATCGAGGTTCCTTCTGAAAGAAGAGCTGGTAACGGGAAGTTAATTGAACTTAAAGGAGCAAAAGGTCATAATCTTAAAAACGTAAAGCTTAAATTACCATTGGGAAAACTGGTTTGCGTAACCGGTGTGAGTGGAAGCGGAAAATCTTCACTGATTAACGAAACTTTATATCCTATTATACGAAATAATTTGTACCGGACTAAAATAAAACCATTGGCCTACAGCAAGTTAATTGGATTAGAGCATATCGACAAGGTAATCGAAATCGATCAATCAGCAATTGGTCGAACACCCAGGTCAAATCCTGCGACCTATACGGGAACTTTTACGCAGATCAGGAATTTATTTGCTCAATTGCCAGAAGCAAAAATCAGGGGCTACAAACCGGGGCGTTTTTCATTTAATGTGAAGGGCGGACGATGTGACGAATGTGAAGGAGCAGGTGTTAAAACCATTGAAATGAATTTTTTGCCTGATGTCTATATCCAATGTCCGAAATGCATGGGCAGGCGCTACAACCGGGAAACCCTTGAAGTCAGGTTTAAAGGTAAATCCATCACAGATGTGCTGAATATGACACACAACCAGGCATTGAAGTTTTTCGAGAACATTCCCCAATTAAAAAGACGTCTTAAAACCATGGTGGATGTAGGTTTGGGTTACATTACACTGGGCCAGAGTTCTGTGACCATAAGCGGCGGTGAAGCGCAACGAGTCAAATTAGCCACTGAGTTGGCGAAAAAGGATACGGGCAAAACCTTATACATTCTGGATGAACCTACTACAGGACTTCATTTTGAAGATATCCGCATCCTGATGGATGTGTTAAATAAATTTGTGAACAAAGGCAACACCGTATTGATCATTGAACACAACCTGGATGTAGTCAAGCTGGCGGATCATATAATTGATCTGGGGCCGGATGGGGGTGAAGACGGTGGAAGGATCATTTGTGAAGGAACTCCTGAAGAAATAGTATTAAATAATTGCGGACATACTGCAGGTTTTTTGAAAAAAGAATTGAATTAGGTAAAGAAAACATTCATAATCTAAATTAACACTTCTTGCCAGGTATGAGGCGATTGAAATAATAAGATTATTAATATGAAATCAAAAAGTATTGAAGATAGAATAGCACTTAACAATGGGATTGAAATTCCTCAATTTGGTTTGGGTGTTTTCCTTGCAAAAGACGGGAAAGAAGTTTACAAGGCAGTCGCACATGCATTGCAGGCTGGTTACAGGCTTATTGATACAGCCGCCATTTATAAAAATGAACCCAGTGTTGGGAAAGCCATCAGGGAAAGCAATATAGCACGTGAGGATATTTTCCTGACAACAAAGCTTTGGAATTCCCGGCAGGGAGATTATAAGCAAGTAGCTAAAGGATTTAACGACAGCCTGCAAAGACTGGGTTTGGAATATGTTGACCTATACCTGGTGCATTGGGCTGTAAAAGGAAAATATGAAGATAGCTGGAAAGCCATGGAGGAACTTTATCTGGAAGGCAAAATAAAATCCATTGGTGTAAGCAATTTTCAAGTGCATCATTTGGAGTCCATCCTGGAAAAAAGTCAAATAGTCCCGGCAGTTAACCAGGTCGAACTTCATCCATTCCTACAGCAAAGACAACTGCTGAATTTTTGCAATCAGCATCATATCCTGGTAGAAGCCTGGCGACCTATTTTGAAAGGAGAGGCAGATAAGGTTGCAGAATTGGTTGAAATTGGCAAAAAATATAATAAAAGCGGAGTGCAAGTGACACTCCGTTGGAATCTTCAATCAGGCATTATTACCATTCCCAAATCAGTAAATCCTGATCGGATCACCCACAATGCCGATCTTTTTGATTTTGAGTTAAGCCATGAAGATATGGATATCATTTCCTCATTGAACCAGGACAAGCGTTTCGGTCCCGATCCGGATAATTTTGATTTTTGATCATTTATCTTTCTTAAAAGGATCTTATTAACTTTCAATTCTTTGCAAAAGTCTGAATGAATTAGTGGAGAATGGTACTTTGCTGAACCCTCAACTTATTGTCCTGCTGAATTAAATATCATACTAAATCACTTTTTGTTATTTGATTCAAATTATAATCAGAAATAGAATTTTTATAACAAGTTTAATAAGTATCCATACCTATTAAAATGTTTTAAATCAGCTATCTTTGCGCCCGCTTAAATGACAGAAAATGACAGAAATACGCAATATTGCCATCATTGCTCATGTCGATCATGGTAAAACCACATTGGTAGACCGGATACTGCACCAGGTTAAACTTTTCAGAGACAACCAGGACATGGGAGACCTTATTCTAGACAGCAATGACCTGGAACGGGAAAGAGGCATAACGATACTTTCAAAAAACGTTTCTGTGAGATATAAAGGAACCAAGATTAATATTATTGATACACCTGGTCACGCTGATTTTGGAGGAGAAGTGGAAAGGGTATTGAACATGGCAGATGGAGTGCTACTTGTTGTTGATGCATTTGAAGGTCCCATGCCTCAAACACGATTTGTATTGCAAAAAGCGATCGAACTTAATCTGAAACCCATAGTTGTTCTGAATAAAGTAGATAAGCCTAATTGCGATCCTGAATCTGCCCAGGAGGCGGTTTTTGATTTAATGTATAGCCTGGATGCCTCAGAAGAGCAACTTGATTTTCCAACTGTATATGGATCGGCAAAATCCGGTTGGATGTCGGATGACTGGAAAAAACCTGCTGAAGATATTTCCTTTTTACTGGATTCAATAATTGAACATATTGCACCTTCTGAACTAAAAGAAGGAACAGCTCAAATGCAGATATCCTCAATCGATTATTCCTCTTATGTCGGGAGAATAGCTGTCGGGCGAATAAACAGGGGCACACTCACATGGGGGCAAAACGTATCCCTTGTGAAAAAAGATGGAACCATTACAAAAAATAAAATCAAGGAAATATATGTGTTTGAAGGTTTAAGCAAAGAGAAAATTAAAACCCCTGTTCCCTCCAATGAAATTTGTGCCGTTTTGGGGATGGAAAATTTCGATATAGGTGATACCATTGCAGATATTGAAAATCCGGAAGGCTTAAAAAGCATGTCTATTGATGAACCCACTATGAGTATGTTGTTCACTATCAATAATTCGCCTTTTTTTGGAAAAGACGGTCAATTTGTTACTTCAAGACAACTGAAAGAAAGGCTCGATAAAGAAACAGAAAAAAATCTCGCATTACGAGTTGAAGAGACCGACAAAGCAGAGGCATTTACTGTTTTTGGAAGGGGAATTCTGCACCTTTCAATTTTAATCGAAACCATGAGGAGGGAAGGCTTTGAATTACAATTAGGCCAGCCTAAAGTGATTGTAAAGGAAATAAACGGAAAGAAGTATGAGCCTGTTGAATCATTGACCGTCAACGTCCCCGATCACATGTCAGGAAAAGTCATCGAACAAGTAAGTAAACGCAAAGGAGACCTTTTGAAAATGGACAGCAAAAATGAAAGGGTGAACATGGAGTTTGACATTCCTTCTAGAGGATTGATTGGCTTGCGAAATAAAGTGCTTACTGCTACAGAAGGGGAAGCGATCATGGCACATCGCTTCAGGGCATTTATGCCGTGGAAAGGAGAGTTGCAAACAAGAAGAAATGGTTCTCTCATAGCAATGGACACAGGAACATCCATTTCTTATTCTTTGCATAACCTGCAGGAACGCGGTAATTTCTTCATTGATGCAGGAGAAGAAATTTATGGCGGACAGGTGGTCGGAGAAAATAACAAACAGGAAGACCTGATCGTGAAAGTGACGAAAACCAAAAAACTGACCAACATCCGTGCTGCAGGATCGGATGAAAAAATGAATATTGCACCTGCTATTAAGTTCAGCCTGGAAGAAGCCCTGGAATATATTAAAGAGGACGAATACCTGGAAGTAACACCAAAAATCTATCGTATGCGCAAGATTCTTCTCAATGAGCATGATAGAAAAAGGGCTGCGAGGTAAATATTTGCAGCAATGATGGTCTGAACAAAGTCGAATACCAATCTTGGAGTGAATACAATGCGACCTTCGACTCAGGGTCATCAATAAATCAATAACCCTTCCTCTTCCTTCCCTTCTTCGATTTCTTAAAATCCTTTGCAGGGAAATCAGGTTTGAGCCTTACTTTAGGAATTGGTTTAGAAATCTCAACTCCTACCCTGTTCCCTTCAAAAATCGCTGGTTTTCCTTTATTAAATGAGCTCAGAATACTATTTTCAAAACTTTTTTCTACCTCAAAAAAGGAGAACTTCTTCATGATTTCAATACGTCCGATCTCCATATCCTTTGACCTCGTTTGTTCATTAATCAATCCCATCAAACGAGCCGGATTCAATCCTTGCTTAATACCCAGGTTAATAAAAAAGCGGCTGAAGTCTCCATTTCCCGACCTTCTTTTTTCACGGTCAGCTCTTCCTGATCTTTCCGATCTACCACCACTCTCCACTTTATTCAGGTCGCGTGAATTCTCATAATAAGAAAGAAAACGGTTAAACTCAACCGAAACAAAACGTTTGATCAGATCTTCCCGGCTCATCCAATCCAGTTTTTTATAAATTTCAGGCATATAAGCCTCTATCTCAGCTTCATTCACTTCTGTATTCTCCATCCGGTCTATCAGGTTGAATAGTTGTTTCCCGCAGATCTCATATCCGTTTGGAACTTCTTTTAATTCAAATTTTTTGCTGAGCATTTTTTCAATATCCCTGATCTTCCTCTTATCCCTGATGTGGATAATGGAAAGACAAACTCCTTTTTTACCTGCCCTGCCGGTGCGACCACTACGGTGAATATAAAGTTCCAGTTCGTCAGGCAAATTATAATTGATAACATGGGTCAGGTCATTTACATCCAACCCACGTGCAGCTACATCCGTTGCAACCAACATCTGAACAGTTTTCGACCGGAAACGATTCATGACAAAATCCCGCTGCGCCTGTGAAAGATCCCCATGCAAAGCATCGGCATTATACCCATCTCCAATCAATTTATCCGCTATTTCTTTTGTTTCTTTTCGTGTGCGGCAGAAGACTATACCATATATTTTAGGATTCATATCTGCCAGGCGTTTGAGCGCTTCGTAACGATCTTTAGCCTGCACAACATAATACTCATGCGATACATCATCTGCACCAATATTCTTTTTACCAGCCGTGATTTCAACCGGATTTTTCATATAATTGTCTGCAATTTTGATGATGTCATCAGGCATAGTGGCAGAGAAAAGGAAGGTTCGTTTATCCTTTGGTGTGTTTAAAAGAATGGCATCTAATTCATCCTTAAATCCCATGTTCAGCATTTCATCCGCTTCGTCCAGCACCAGGTATTTGATATGCTGCACTTTCAGGATTCTTCTTTTGATCATATCAAGAACCCTTCCTGGAGTACCCACGACTATTTGGGGGTTTCTTTTTAAGTCTCTTGTTTGCTTGCCAATGTCAGCTCCACCATATACAGCAGTTACATGATAATCATTCAAGTATTTTGAATAATTTGCTATATCTTTCGTGATCTGCACACATAATTCGCGAGTTGGACTTAGCACCAGAGCCTGTACATCCAATGATAAAGGATCGCTGAGTTCTATTAAAGGCAAACCAAAGGCAGCCGTTTTGCCTGTTCCGGTTTGAGCCAGTGAAATAATATCACTCTTGCTTCCCAAAAGTACAGGAATCGTTTTTTCCTGTATAGGTGTTGGTATTTCAAAACCAATTTCTGTAATAGCTTTAAGAATTTCTGAGCTTAATCCTAAAGAATCAAATGTGTTCATAAGTTAAATTTTCAATCTCTAAGCAATAACGCCCAAAAATCATGTTTTAATCAAGCTGCAAAAGTACACGCTTTAAATGGATAAAGATGCAAAATAATTGATTTTCAAAAAGTTATTGTATTCGCAATTAATTCTCCTGTTGTATAATAATTCCGATGATATCAAGCAGCTTTAGTTCAGCTGGACTAAGTCTGCGACTTAATCCCTATTTTATTTGTTTCAACTATTTTTGCTACTAATTAAATAATAATCAAATGGAAATCAAAGACCAGGTATTCAATACGTTCAAAACTTCAGAAAAACCACTCAAGGCAGCTGAAGTGGCTGAAATTACAGGAGCAGATAAAAAAGAAGTGGATAAAGCCATCAAAATACTAAAAAAGGAAGAAGTTATATATTCACCTAAAGTGTGTTATTATACAGCTAAGTAATTCTCTTCTTCCATACCCTTTCCCAATTGTTGGAGAAGTTTACCTGCTGCAGGCAACCAATCGCCTCAATTAAACCATGATGAGTTTTTCAAAATTTCCAAACTGGAAATAATAGTTCCTGTAAACCTGAAAATATAAAAAATCCACCTCAAATATTAGATATAAATTTGAGGTGGAATAAAATTCTACCATTAAAATATTCTTATTTTCCTTTACCTCCTTTTTTATGCCATTTCACCCACATGGCCCATTGCTCCTTAGTGAGGATCAATCGAATATTCTCAATAAACTCCTTGTGACATTTATGTAAGTTTACTATTATTTGTTTTCTTGCAGGATTATTTTTCAGAAGATATTTTGTATGCAATTTCAATTTATGCAATGCTTGTTTTAATTGAGCCTCTGTAATTTGCCCGGCTTTATATTTTTTGAGCAATTCATGTTTTTTATCATTCGCTTTTTTGATAATTTCATGATTCAACTTTTTGAGCTGGACAAATAAATGAAATCTGCATTTATTATACTTTTGAAAAGCATAATGTAGTTTCCTCATCTGCTCCTTACTTAAATTCAGCTTATCAAACAAAAAACGCAACTTGGGCGATAATACACCTTTTCCGTCCATGCTTTCAAGTTCTGAATCAACAGGAATTCCATCCTGAAGTATTTGAAGATCTTGATCGATGCTGAATTCCGACAATTCTGGATCTAAGATCAGATCCAGGTAATCCATTGGCATGTCACTATTGTCAGCAATGGTTTTTACCAGTTGGTCATTCTCATTAATGCCCGTTATTTCACTATCCTTTTCGCAAGAAAGGAATAGGAAGCTAAGCGCTATTATACTTAGCAGTAGAAAAGTTTTCATTTTTACAGTTTTCATAGGTTTGTCATTTTAGTTTACGATTGAATAACAATAATTAGATGTCTTTCCACTAAAAAGGTTTAATCGCAAATTTAAACTTTTCAGTTGTTTAAGAAAAAATACTTAGGCCGAATATTTGAATAATAAAGACAAATTCAAATAATCCATGATTAAAATCAAAGAAAAAATAACTAACTACTTGAACAAGAAATCAATAATTGGAGTGGTTTCCGATATCGTTTTTGCACTTCTGATTATTGCATTGCTTATACCATCATCACGAAAGGAGATCATAGTAGGTGTTAAAAAAATTCTTCTTTTCCAACCTGGAATTGAAAAAAACACGCAGGAACTTCAGCCAGACGATTACCAATGGGCAATTCAAGATCTCGATGGAACAATGATCCCATTTAGTAGCTTCCAGGCTAAAATAGTATTTTTAAATACATGGGCTACATGGTGTCCTCATTGCATAGCTGAATTTCCAGGCATTCAAAGACTTTATAATGAGTATGGAACCCGCGTGGAATTTATTATTTTGAGTCATGAAAAACCTGCAACAGTCAGAGCATTTCTGGAAAAAGAGGGTTATGATTTTCCGGTTTATTTAACTTATGGAAATATTGCGGAAGTATTTGATTCCAGGTCGCTTCCCACCACTTTCCTGATCTCTCAGGAAGGAAAAATCCTGATCAATAAAAAAGGGAGTGCCAGGTGGGATGGAGAGAAAGTGAAGAATTTGCTGGATGCTTTACTCAGTAAATAAAAGGTATCAGACGGCTGCTTTTTTTTCTGTACTCTGAATACTCTGAAAAATGCTTTAGCAGAAGTTTTTCTTCCCAATGCAATTTATAAATAAGGTCAGCGATCAACAGTATAAAAACTATCAAGCGCAGCAGCGTGAAATGATCAATTAACAAAGGAAACACCATCAAGATAATGGCCAGATACATGGGATGCCTTAACAGGCGATAAGGCCCTTTTATAATCAGAACTGCATTTAGTTTTAAATCCGGGCTTATGTTGATGTTGCCTTTGCCCATTGAAAAGAGTGCCCAAATTCCGAGAAATATTCCTGAAAGTTGAATAAGGAGCAATATTCCGTTGTCGCTGAAAACGGAACCTGTCACGAATAAAAATGCAATAGCAGCAAATTGGACTGTAAGCAGGCTGTATGATTTTAACTTATTCTCCGCGTATAACATTAAATAATCAAGTTTTTCAGGATTAAAAATGTTTAATTGGACACTTCACAATCTTGTAAAATTATGAATAGATGTTTTAAAATAAGCACAAAAAAACCCCGACTGTAAAGGTCAGGGTTATAAAAATTTGGCAATGGCATACTTTCCCACCTTGCGGTAGTAACATCTGCGCAAATGAGCTTAACTTCTCTGTTCGAAATGGGAAGAGGTGATCCTCACCGCAATAATCGCCAAATTAGCTTTTCTCTGGCATTGAATCCAGATATAAATTAACATGTTAAAAATATTTAAAAAAATTAGAAAGCTTACGGGTAATTAGTACTGCTCAGCTGAAAACATCTCTGTTCTTACACCTGCAGCCTATCAACGTTATAGTCTTTAACGACCCTTAATCAGAAGTCTAATCTTGAAGTGAGCTTCGCACTTAGATGCTTTCAGTGCTTATCTCTTCCAAACGTGGCTACCCTGCGATGCAACTGGCGTCACAACAGGTAAACCAGAGGTTTGTCCAACTCGGTCCTCTCGTACTAGAGCCAGGTCTTCTCAAACTTCTAACGCCCACAACAGATAGGGACCGAACTGTCTCACGACGTTCTGAACCCAGCTCGCGTGCCACTTTAATGGGCGAACAGCCCAACCCTTGGGACCTTCTCCAGCCCCAGGATGTGACGAGCCGACATCG
>JADHTG010000008.1 GCA_016776505.1 Bacteroidota bacterium | reverse complement strand
GTCGGAGTGGGGAGATTTGAACTCCCGACCCCTTGACCCCCAGTCAAGTGCGCTACCAGGCTGCGCTACACCCCGCTTTTTAAATTTCAAATACCAAATTTCAAATTCTCCCGAAGGGATGCCTTTGGCACAAGAATCAAATTTCAAATTCTCCCAAAGTGATGCCTTCGGCACAACGAACAAATCTCAAATTCCAGAATTAGAATATCAGAAATTGAGAATGCAAATGTCTTATTTTTTATCAAATGATAAAGCAGAAATATGAATTATGCCTCGTGGTTTATACTTGTCCGAGTACCAGACTGAATTCTGTTATGCATATCAGACCTACAATTAAACTCAGGTATGCATACCTCCATCCACACTGATCACCTGTCCGGTCACGTAGGAAGATAAATCAGAAGCTAAAAATACACACACATTGGCCACGTCTTCAGGATCACCTCCCCTTCTTAATGGAATTTGTTTTGCCCATTCTGTTTTTACCTCTTCAGAAAGGGCTGCAGTCATATCCGTTTGAATGAATCCCGGAGCAATAGCGTTAACACGAATATTTCTTGATCCAATTTCCTGGGCTATCGATTTGGTAAAGCCAAACAAACCTGATTTTGATGCAGAATAATTCGACTGACCAGCATTACCGCTTAATCCAACCACAGAGCCCATGTTGATAATAGATCCTGATTTTTGCTTCATAAAGGTAGTTAGCAAAGCTTTGGTTACATTGTAAACAGACTTAAGATTCACATTAATAACCATATCCCACTGGTCCTCAGTCATTCTCATAAGTAAATTATCGCGTGTTATCCCTGCATTATTGACCAAAATATCCACAGTCCCAAAATCAGCCAATATGTCTTTCACTGTATTTTCTGTTACTTCAAAAGAACTGGCATCAGAGGCATAACCTTTTGCTTTAACACCAAATGCTTCCAGTTCTTTTTCAACTGCTTCCATATTCTCATCCCTTATTAAATCAGTAAATGCCACATGAGCTCCCTGTTCAGCGTATTTCATGGCAATTGCTTTACCGATACCACGGGCAGCTCCGGTGATCATTGCTGTTTTTCCTTTTAATAATTTCATTTTATTTATCATTAATAATTAGGTTCTTAACAAATAAATACCACAATGGGTTTAATTACCAATTTGTTGAATAACGCAAATTAACAAAATTTAGCTCTATTATTTGACTTTCAGGTATAAACTGGCACGCACAAGAAGGCCGGGAATTGAAATTCATGGCAGCTAGAAAAATAATATGAAATACTCCGGGAGAAGTTTTGCCCAGACCTACAATTCACTGGCAAAACTTGCAGAAAAATATTCCCTGTTCAGGCGGGCAATGTTGGTGATCTTGATTTCTTTTGGACATTCAGCCTCACATGCACCTGTATTAGTACAATTACCAAAGCCTGCTTCATCCATAGCAGCTACCATGTTTAATACTCTTTCAGCGGCCTCCGGTTTACCCTGGGGAAGAAGCGCCAGTTGCGAAACTTTAGCTGATACAAATAACATAGCTGAGGCATTTTTACATGAAGCTACACAAGCTCCACAACCAATGCAAGAAGCTGCATCCATGGCCAGGTCAGAATTTTCTTTGGATATCAAAATAGCATTTGCATCAGGAACTCCCCCTGTTTTTGCCGAAGTATATCCGCCTGCCTGGATCATGGTATCCAATGCAGTCCGGTCTATCATCAAATCTTTAATTACTGGAAAAGGTCTTGCGCGAAATGGCTCGATCGTTATGGTTGCACCATCTTTGAATTTCCTCATGTGCAACTGGCAGGTAGTGATAGCAGCATCCGGACCATGTGCGTAACCATTGATATACAGACTGCACATTCCACAGATACCTTCCCGGCAATCATGGTCAAATACAACGGGTTCTTCACCTTTGTAAATAAGATCCTCATTCAATATATCCAGCATCTCCAGGAAAGAAGTATCCGATGAAATTCCTTTCACTTCATAATTCACAAATTTCCCTTTCGATCCTGCGTTTTTTTGTTTCCAAATTTTAAGTTTGAAATCCATGTTTTTATTATTTAGGCTGAGGCTGAGGCTAAGGCTGAGGTGAGATCAGTACTTCGCTTCAAGAACCTCTGTTTTCTACTGCATTAATTAATGAATCTAATTCTTTTATAATCTGTTTATACTCAATAATTTGATTATCACAAACTTCCAGTGTAATGTATTTTAATAATTTTGAGCCTTCAAGCTGGCTCATTAATTCATACATACTTCCTCTCGAAATTTTATAAAATCTTGTTTTATCTCTAGGTTCATAACGACCATAACCCTCAGCAATATTATGAGAAACTGAGTTTGCTGCTCTCCTCATATCCGAGACCAATCCAAACTTTTCAGACTCAGGATAACTTGCTGTTATTTCATATATTTTGACAAGCATACTAATCGATTGCTGCCAAACATTCATATCCCTGAAATCATTGTACTTCTCCATAGCTTCTTACCTTAGCCTTTGCCTAAGCCTAATCCTCAGCTCCCTACTTATAATTCCTTTGCTTCACCTCTATTGCTTCGTATTCAAGCTTTTCTTTATTCAATTTAGGTTCCTTTCCTTCACCCATGTATTCCCAGGCAGAAACGAATGTAAAGTTTTTGTCATTTCGCAATGCTTCCCCTTCTTTAGTCTGGTATTCTTCACGGAAATGCCCCCCGCATGATTCTTCCCTGTCCAAACCATCCCTTGCCATGAGTTCGCCTAACTCAAGGAAATCTGCAAGACGCGCAGCTTTTTCAAGTTCAGTATTTAAATCATTTATTTCCCCGGGTATTCTCACATCTTTCCAGAATTCTTCCCTCAATTCTTTGATGGCGGTAATAGCATGCAGAAGTCCTTTTTTGTTACGAGACATCCCCACATACTCCCACATGATCTTTCCCAATAATTTATGGAAATGATCCACTGAATTCTTCCCTTTAATACTCATTAATTTTTCAAGCTGTTCTTTAGTTTGTTTTTCAGCTTCAGCAAACTCAGGAAGTTCAGTTGAAAAACGAGGAACTCCAATCTGATCTGACAGATAGGACTGGATGGTATATGGAAGCACAAAATATCCGTCAGCAAGTCCTTGCATAAGAGCTGATGCACCCAGACGGTTGGCCCCATGATCAGAAAAGTTAGCTTCACCAATGGCGAATAAACCAGGAATTGTGGTTTGAAGTTCATAGTCAACCCAAATACCTCCCATGGTATAATGAACTGCCGGGTAGATCATCATCGGAGTTTCATAGGGATTCTCATCCACAATTTTTTGATACATCTGGAATAAATTTCCATAACGCTCTTCAATCACATCTTTTCCCAGTCTTTCAATGGCGGATTCAAAATCAAGGTATACTGCCAGGCCGGTTTCACCCACACCATATCCGGCATCACATCTTTCCTTGGCAGCCCGGGATGCCACGTCACGAGGCACCAGGTTTCCAAAAGCCGGATATCTTCTTTCGAGGTAATAATCCCGTTCTTCTTCGCTTAGATCCTTAGGTTTTATTTCTCCATTTTTCAGCCGGGCAACATCTTCTTTTTTCCTGGGGACCCAAATCCTCCCATCGTTTCGTAAGCTTTCACTCATCAAGGTGAGTTTGGACTGAAAATCCCCATGTACAGGAATACAGGTTGGATGAATTTGAGTAAAACTTGGATTTCCAAAGAATGAGCCTTTTTTAAATACTTTCCATACGGCTGTTACATTAGAACCCATGGCATTAGTAGAAAGAAAAAACACGTTTCCATACCCACCGGTAGCAATTACAACGGCATGGGCAGCATGTCTTTCCAGTTCACCATTAATCAGGTTGCGTGCGATGATACCACGAGCCCTCCCTTCAACTACCACCAGGTCGAGCATTTCGTGCCTCGTATACATTTTAACACTGCCTTTCTTAATTTCTTTTGATAGTGCACCATAAGCTCCTAATAATAATTGCTGACCTGTCTGGCCCCTGGCATAAAAAGTCCTTGAAACCTGTGCTCCACCAAATGAGCGATTGTCAAGCAAACCACTATATTCTCTAGCAAAGGGAACTCCCTGGGCGATACATTGGTCGATGATGTTGTTACTTACTTCAGCCAGTCGATAAACATTGGATTCGCGTGCCCGATAGTCACCTCCTTTCACAGTATCGTAAAACAATCGATAGACCGTGTCGCCATCATTTGGATAATTTTTGGCTGCATTAATACCTCCCTGGGCTGCAATACTATGTGCCCTGCGGGGACTGTCCTGGAAACAGAAATTCTTGACATTGAAACCCAGTTCACCTAAACTTGCTGCTGCTGAAGCTCCGGCCAAACCGGTTCCTACTACAATGATGTCTATCTTTCTTTTGTTAGCAGGATTAACCAGTGATTGTTGATCTTTATAATTCGACCATTTTTTTTCAATTGGCCCTTCCGGAATCTTTGAATTTAATTTAACCATGTTCAATAATTCTTTGATACTTACTTAGCAAAATATATAATAAGAGGAATACACGCATATCCCAGGGGGACTAATATCGAATAAATTACACCTAAAAACTTAATGACCGGAGTGTACTTCTTATGGTCTATTCCAAGGGTTTGGAAAGCCGACTGGAAACCATGATTCAGATGAAATCCAAGAAAAAGAAGGGCAATAAGATAAAAAATAACAGCTCCCCCTAAAAGAAACTTGGCTTCAACTAAAGCTGCCAGGTCATGATATTCCTTACCGTTGTAAACAACATCACTGACATCTCCAATGAACTTTGCTTTAATATAAAAATCGACTAAATGAATAACCAGAAACACCAATATGACCACAGAAGTGTGGATCATGTATTTGGAAAAGAAAGAAGTTTGGTTCGTCAGGTTTTCAATTTTATACCTGACAGGCCTTGCCAACCAGTTTTGTATTTGCAGAAACAAGGCATAAATCATATGTATGATGAAACCACCAAAGAGCACAATTTCAAATATTTTTATCAGAATATTTGTTCCCATAAAATGCGCAGTTTTATTGAAATACATATTGTTTTCCAACAAAACCATCAGGTTGATTCCCAAATGAACTAAAAGAAATATAATCAGAAAAAGTCCAGCCAGGGACATGACCAATTTCTTACCAATGGACGAGGTAAATGTTGATGTAAACCAGCTCATCTATTAAAATTTTTGATTTTTTATAATACTTAAGGTTCGCGAATTTATAAATTTATTTAATAGAAAATACTCTTATAACAAAAACTGCATATGGTAATTATTTGTTATATCCGAACCTTCTCAGGTCATTTGGCTTGTCACGCCAGTTTTCCTTGATTCTGACATAGAGCTCAAGGTATACTTTTTTGTTAAAGAACATTTCCATTTCTAACCTGGATTCAGTGCCGACTTCTTTCAGCATTTTTCCTCCCTTCCCAATCAGAATTGGTTTTTGAGTCCTTCTGCTGACATAAATATCTGCATTAATGTATATTATTTTTTCTTCCTCTTTGAATGATGTAACCACCACCTCGCAAGAGTAGGGGATTTCCTGTTCATATTTAAGAAATATCTGCTTTCTTATCATTTCAGAAGCAATGTAGCGTTCACTTTTGTCAGTAAGAATATCGTCATCATAATAAGCTGCATGCACAGGCAGATTTTTTTTGATTTCATCTAAAAGGGCTATGATGTTGAATTTGTGCAGCGCAGATAAGGGAACTATATGCTTCTTCTCCACATGAGCTTCCCATTCCGTGATTTTTTGCTCGAGTTTTTTTTGTTCGCCCAGGTCAATTTTATTTATCAATAAATAATACGGGATATGTAGTTTTTTGATTTTTTCGAGATAAGGTAAATGCTTCTCCAAATGGTCATTAATTTCAGTCAGGTAAAGGATCATATCGGCATCTTCAAATGCACTTTCAATGTCTGCCATCATCGCTTTCTGCAGTTCATATTTCGGTTCCAGTATGCCGGGTGTATCAGACAACACAATTTGAAAAGACTTGGTAGTAATCAAACCCAGCAATCGTTGCCGGGTGGTTTGAACCTTTTGTGTAACAATGGATATTTCCTCCCCGATGAGCGCATTGATCAAGGTTGATTTCCCCACATTAGGGTATCCAAAAATATTGACAAATCCTGACTTGAAATCACCCATAGACTTAAACGAATAATTCAGAAAGAGACCAAATTTAGGCTAATCATTGTTAAAATATAAAAACAGAATTATAAAATCATTAAATATCCCTGAGTGCATCTCCTTCCGGGAGAGCAGGAAAAGTCAAATTCCAGCTTCCATTATCGTAAAATCGCGACCTGTTTTATTAGCCAATAGGAAGAATCGGAAAAGGCCATAAGTAACTTTTTACTTCTTAAAGGTATAAATGTAAGAAGTATTCTTCTAAAATGGTAGATGTAGATATGTTTCGAATAAACTTAAAATATTATAGTCGAAAGGAATTGATTTTGCTATTCACACCAATCTATATAAGGTTGGTGAATAGCATTATGAAGAAAAATTTATTTTTCCTGACGATATGCCTCCTGTTTTCTCTTCCACTTCTTGCTAATTCAAGTTCAGATTCTTTAGAAATTAATCTGCAAAATGCAAAGGGGAAAGAAAGAATCGATATTTTGAACCAATTGTCCCTCCTTTATCAAATCTCTGACATTGAAAAATCAAATTCATATGCAAAGAAAGCTTTCAGCCTTTCTGAATTAATAAATTATCCTGAAGGAAAGGCACTCGCACTTATTAATGCAGGAGCCTATTACCTGTCATCTGACTCCATAACACTGGCTATACATAACATTCAGCGTGGTTTAAACCTTTCAAAACTTTCGCATTACGCTTACGGAATTGCATCTGGAGAATTTCAAATGAGCAGGGTGTATATGAGTTTTAGTGATTACAAACATTCGCTGATGTACAGCACAGCTGCCCTGCAAATATTTGATAGCATCAGTGACTTAGCCGGACAGGTGGGCAGTTTGATAGAAATCGGGGACATCTATGTGGAGATGGGAAACTTCGAGGATGCACTTATTTATTACAAAAAATCATTGCAATTATGTAACAAGCTTGGAAATACCGAAACCCTGGCGATTGTCAATTCGAAGCTTGGTTTGGTTTATATGTATAAAAAAGATCTGGAATCGGCACTTCTTATTTTTGATAAGGCAATTGAATCATTTAGCGCTCAGAATCTTACTGTCGAAGAACTTTTATTTTTTAAGGGCAAGATTTTCATGGAAATGGATGACTACCCAAATGCTTTGAAATTCTTCCATGAATCTTCCCTATTGGCAAATCAAAACAACAACTATTTACTTCTTGCAGAAATTCATTTTGAACTGGCCCAGATTTTTGTGAAGCAAAGAAAATATGTAGATGCTCAAAAGTACTTCCAATTAAGTCTTGAATATTCCAAAAAAAGAAATGTTAAAAAGCTTATTGCTGATAATTATAAAGGATTATCTGAGCTTTATTTTGCACTTGATAACAATTTGATGGCTTATAATTTTCAGAAGCAATTTGCCATGATGAAAGATAGTGTGCTTAATGAAGAAACCAGCAGGGCAATTCAAGATCTTAAGCTGAAATACCAGACAGAAGAAATAGTAAAGGAAAATGAGATATTGAAAAAGAATAACCGCATTCAAAGTCTTGAACTGTCTAAGCATCGCTATCTCGCCATTTCACTCATTGCCTTTGTCCTCGGTTCTTTGATCGTGGTATTTTTTATAATAAACCTCTATCGGAACAATCGTAAAACCAATGAATTACTACGTCAAAAAAATCAAGAAGTAAATACTCAAAAAAGTCTGCTGGAAGATGCTTTGTCAAAATTAATGATCAGTGAAAAGAAGAATAGGGCTATCCTCACAGCAATACCAGATATGATGTTTCTGTTCAATAATGAGGGTGTTTTCCTGGATAATCCTGATACTGACTTGAGCCTGTTTGGGAAAAAATACACTTCTTTGAATAATAAAACTTTGGATGAGTTATTTCCTGATGAAGTAGCAAAACAATTTATGAGCGCGATAAAAAAAGCTCAAAAAACTAATAATCTTGAAGTTATTGAATTTCAGCTGGATATTGAAGGACAGGAAAAAATATTCGAATCCCGCATAGTGCATAAAAATGATGATACTTTTATATCTATCACCCGGGATATGACTGAACGAAAAAAACTGGAAAGGAATCTTATCAAAGCCAAGGAAGAGGCTGAAAATGCGACAAAATCCAAATCCATGTTTCTGGCTTCAATGAGTCATGAAATCAGGACTCCCATGAGTGGTATCATTGGTATTTCCGAAGTGATGAAAGATACCCCTTTAAATTCAGCGCAGCAGGAATATCTCAACATTATACTCACATCTGCCAATAGTCTTTTGTCCATTATCAACGACATTCTTGATTTTTCAAAAGTGGAAGCTGGTAAGCTGATTCTTGACTCCCGTCCTTTCATACTAACAGATGTGGTTCATGAAACAACCAATATGCTATTACTCAATGCAAAGGATAAAGGGATAGAATTGTTTACAAGTATTGCTCACAATGTACCCGCACGTATAAATGGGGATCCTAACAGGTTGCTTCAGATCTTATTGAACCTCACAAACAATGCGCTTAAATTCACCCATAAAGGCAGTGTTACCATAGAAGTAGCAGTTGCAGAAAAAAGTGAAAAATTTATTAAACTCAAATTCAGTGTCATCGACACCGGTGTAGGTATTTCAGATGAAGAACAGAATAGTCTGTTTAAACCATTTTTCCAGTCAAAAAGCGGTAGGATATCAAAAAATGAAGGTACCGGATTAGGTTTGTCCATTGTTAAAAACCTGGTTTCGCTGATGAAGGGCCAGGTGGGAATTAAAAGCAATTTAGGAAAAGGATCTACATTCTGGTTTGAGGCAGAATTTGGATATGCAGAAGAAGAAGTGGAAGTTAAGGCTCCCGTTAAGATTGCCAAAAAGCATCCAAAAAATTTAAGCAAAGCATTAAACGTACTCATTGCAGAAGATGATCCCATTAATCAAAGACTAATAAGTATTGTTATTCAACGTGCTGGTTTTAGCTATGATATCGCTGAAAATGGAATTGAAGCAGTTGATTTATTCATGAAAAATAATTATGACGTGATTTTGATGGATATTGACATGCCTAAAATGGATGGTTTAGAAGCTACCATACGAATTCGAGAACATGAAATGAATCACAATTCAAATCACAAAGTAGGTATTATTGCCGTCACAGCAAAAGCTGTTCAAACAGATCGGAATAAATGCTTTCAAATTGGGATGAACGATTTCATTACCAAACCATTTAAATCGGATGACTTATTGAATAGCATCGATAAACACAAACTCCAGTAAGTGTTAAAATGCATCCTGTTCTTCTCCCCTTACCTAAATAACAATAAATATCTAATTAATTTTCCGTATAATTGAATACGAATAATAATCCTTTATCCTTTAAAAAATAAGTAGATGCTTAAAAGTAAAAGTGTGATTCTCCTATTGGCATTATCCTTTATTTATGTAATTGGACATGCCCAAAGTACGTCAGAAGCTGATAAAATAAAAGGCGAATGGTATACTGAAGATAATAAAAGTACGGTAAAGATTTTCAGAGCCAAAAATGGCAATTATTACGGAAAAATTACCTGGTTAAAGACTCCCAATGAAGAAGACGGAACCCCAAAAGTAGACGATGAAAATCCGGATCCCTCAAAAAGAAGTGAACCTATTATTGGACTTCTGATTTTAAAAAAGTTTGATTATAGAGGAGATGGTTCTTACAAAGGCGGAACTATTTACGATCCTGATAATGGCAAAACATATAATTGCATCATGACCTTAAAATCTGATAACAATCTGGATATCCGAGGCTATGTGGGGATCTCCCTGCTGGGAAGAACAACAGCCTGGGTCAGGAAGTAAATATCCGTTTTCCAGGGGGAAAGCGTTCTTTCCCTTTCAGAAAAAGACTAGCCACGGACACATGAAAAAAGGGTATCAGGTGAAAATGATATCTTGATTCTCCAAAAAATACGAGAGTGATCAATACATAATACCCTATCATGGCCAGAATTAGTGTATCAATGAGCTGCCATTTACTATTTATTATTTTCATAAAAATAGCAAGCAGGAAAGCACACATCAGCAGCACAAAATATCCGTTTGCCAAAAATCTGAATCGACTTAAAAACACTTGTTTTCCTGCAGACTCTCCATTCATATTCCAGCTGATTCCATCCATTCCAGGCCAGAATAAATAAAAGAATTTGACAGGTATCCTTTGTATGACCTGCACAGGATTCGAACTCATGTAATCCAGTGCCATTTTCCCTGCTATTTTGCTGTAACCTGCTTCGTTTGAGTTCTTCTCTACATCCCTGAAAAAGTCTTCATGGAGATAAAAACGTCCTTCCGCATGTGGATTATTGCCGATTAAAAGAGCAAAACCGCCATTGGTGGATACCGGTACAAATTTCCCAAAAACAAGGTAATTCCTGATGGTCCAGGGACTCACTAACAGAATAAGAACAAGCCCTATTACCGACCATGATTTGAATACCTTTTTAAATCCATTTGACCTGAATAATATAAATAGGACAATAAAGGGAATGAATAAAACTGCCGGCCGTGTCATGAAAGCACATGTCCATAAGAGGGCTGAAATCCATAAAAACGACTCCCTGCCATTCAGGGACCTGATCAGGTAATAAAGTGCTGAAACAAAAAGAAACAAGAAAAAAGTCTCATTGAAGGCTAAGTTTACATAAACCATATGATTGGGATAAACAGCCAGTAATAAACAGGATATTGCAGCCCGGCGATTGTTTTTTGTCAGGTCCAAGACCAGGTGATAGAAAAACCATAAGATCAAAGCATAAAGTACCAGATTGGCGAGCCGTGCGATCCATAACTTACATCCTCCTACAAGGAAAAGCAGTGCCAAAAATGCAGGATAACCAATAGGGTAATTCGCAGTCGGGATACCATCATTGACATACCCAAGGCCATGGGCCAGGTTGCATCCTTTCTCCATGTACCAGCGAGCATCACTGACAATTTCGGGATTGAAATAAAACATCCAGATAACTCGAATCACAGTCGAAAGCAGGATTATATACCAAATGAAATAAGAGGAAGAAATAAGGACTTTAAGTCTGCGCATGAAATATTAATTTCATTGTTTTTAGAACAAATTTACAGACGGCTACGGAATTATAATAATTAATGAATAGTTCTCAAAATAGTTGCCAGTAAGTTTCACAAATACTCATGCAAAACACAGGGTGAATATTAATCACTTCATCATAGCGAAAGCTTTAAGTCTTTACTCAAATTGTAAGGTTTTATCCTCAGTATCGTCTAATAGTCAAAATTATGATAAAGCAATCGCGTGAAAACAATATTTCAAAACATGATTAAAAAGCTGGATAAACTGCAGGATTTACCTTTATTAGCCATGCGGATCATACTTGCTATTGGCTTCTATAAGCCAGCCATGATGAAATTAAAAGATATAAATGCCATCGCGCAATGGTTCGGGAGCATGAATTATATATTTCCAAAAATCAATGCCTATTTGGCAACAGCAGCAGAGACCTTAGGGGTGGGACTGTTAATTTTAGGACTGGGAGTACGATTTATATCAGTCCCCCTTTTGGTCACTATGCTTGTTGCCATCACTACTGTGCATTGGGGCAATGGATTTGAAGCTGCTAACAATGGTTCCGAGATTCCAATTTATTACATCATCATGCTTTCAACACTTATCATATATGGAGGAGGAACACTCAGCATCGATCATCTGATTACAAAGATGTCCAACAGAAAAATAATGGATCATAAAATCGGATAAGGCAAATCGATTTGATTGTCTTTACATGGAGACCGTTTACCACTTAATGCTTGCTCCTTTTTTCCCGCCAGTCTATTGAATCTGATTGGCGGGTTTTTTTAATTATTTATTATTAATCCATCTCCATTTCAAATTAATTTCCTATATTTCATTGCTGTTGACTTCAAATAAAATGAATAATTATCAATTATTCATTCAAGCGAATTATCCAAACAATTTGCTGAATATCCGGCGCCCCTAGTTTTGTATTGTATCGATTATTTTTATTAATTATATAAAGTATTGCCTATGAAACACATAATCTTTACAATTAGTTTAATTTTGATATTAGGGGGAAGCATTGCCCAAACAACGAAGAAAAAAACAACACGAACGCCACCACCTTATCTACTTAAAAGTGTATTCAATGAAAAAATGACGGAAATTGATGAAAAATTAACTGCAGTTGAATCTACTACAGCAGTACTTAACAACAATATGAGGAAACGAAATGATTCATTGTATGTGTTAAAAAACAATATTGACACCATTATTAAAATTCTGCAGGAATACAATATCAAAATCCGTTTAACATCAGATTCTCTCACTTTGACCAGTTTTTCTATTTCGGAATTCAGGCGAGATACCAAGGCGGATATTGCTCAGCTACAAAGTGAAATGAAGAGTTCAAACAGGCTCATAAGTTTAGGCGTTCTGGGGCTCGCTGTTCTGTTGATATTATTAGTGATCGCTTTTATCATTTTAAATACGCGAATAAATCGCAGATTGCATGATCTGGATGATAATATTGAAGAAGGCATTGAGGAATCGGATGTTAAAATTCATGCGGAAACCGAAGAAATAAGGAAGGCAATTAAAAGAGAGCTTTCCAGGGATATAGACCTGTTCAGGTATTCGCTTGAATCTAAGATCAAGAAAAGTCACCAGGAATTAAGCGATGCTATTGGCAAATTAAAATCCTGATCATTTCATCCTTTTATCGGACATTAATAAGCTGTACAATAAATAAATATGGAGTACTAAATTGACAGATCAATTTTTATCATAATAAATTTAGCATTGGGAAAGTTTAACCCGATTAGTTAATTTTATTAATTGAGAATTTTCCTGTCGCTGTTTATAACAGGCTGAATATGAAAGCAAACTTGCTCTAAGGTTATTTAAAGAATAATGCAAGCAGTTTCAATTCAGCGGCCAAAGTGGAAAGAATAGTATATTTTATGGGAAGGGTTTTTTAAATTTCGTCAATTCGTAATTTGATTGCATCGGATTAATGGATCCTACAGAAATTAATCCGGATTCTGCCTTTCTTTTTTAATGTCTATTGTTTGATGTAGTAATTATGAAGATGTATCATTTAATATTTCTGATTATACACGTCTGGACTATCCATTCAATTATTCCCTTATTTTTTTATGCAAATTCTCCATACAAAATAAATTGGGTATGAAATCACAAAAGATATCTCGTTACTTATCGTTTATTTTTATTTTTTTACTATTAATTGCAGGAATTTTTCCATTTTCGTTAAGGGCGCAAACTTATTGTACGTCAGGCGCAACGAACAGTGGGGATTCAGAGATCGACAGTGTTGCATTGAACACCATCAGTAAAGGAACATCCGGAATATGTGCAACATATTCTGATTTTACAACTATTTCAACCACACTTCGTGCTGCTTCATTTTATACATTATATGTAACACTTGGTAGTTGTGGAGGAAATTATTTTAAGTCTGCCAGTGCCTGGATAGACTACAACGATGATGGAGATTTTCAGGATACCAATGAGTTTATTGGAAATATAGGGCAGACCACGCAAACGGCTACTGTTTCACTCCGGTTTCTGGTTTCTTCAGTAAATGTCGATTACTACGATAGTTTGAGATTACGTATTGTCATGAGGGAAGGAGGCTTTCCTTCTGATTGCGGCACCTTTTCATGGGGAGAAACTGAAGATTACACCATTTTTGTGTTGCCCCCGCTAGCAAATGATGCTGCTATGTTTGCTATTGATTCCCCTTCATTTCCTTTGATTCCTGGTTCCCGCAATGTGAAAGTCAGGATATTCAATTCAGGTTCTGATACTCTTAAAACAGCTGGTATCGACTGGAAAGTGAATGGAAGTTCCCAAACCGGGTATAGCTGGAGTGGTAATCTTCCTTTTCTCGATACATCGCAGCAGGTCTCTATTGGATCATACAATTTTACAACTGGTGTAAACCTGATTAAAACCTGGACCAAATACCCCAACTCCAAAGCCGACAGCAATAATTTGAATGATACCATGGAGATTGCACTCTATGCGTGTCATCCTCTCAGTGGCACATATACTATTGGAAAATCAGCTTCTGATTCTTTTTCCAGTTTTAATGCTGCTGTGAGCAAACTAATAAATTGTGGTATCAGTGGTGCAGTAGTTTTCAAAGTGGACACCGGAACCTTTTCAGAACAAATAACTATACCTGCTATTTATGGAACTTCAAGCAGCAATACCATTACGTTTGAATCAAAAACAGGAGACAGTAGCAGTGTTGTCTTAACGTATGGCCCCACATCCTCATCTGACAATTATACTGTTCAATTGAACGGGGCAAATCATGTCACATTCCGGAATATGACACTTCAGTCAACCGGATCATCTTATACAACAGTAATTTACCTGACAAATGCTTCTACCAGCAATACGTTTTCAAATAACAGGATACTGGCAGCTGTCACCACATCAACGTCAGCAAATTACAGGTTGGTTTATATTAATTCCGCGAGTTTAGCTCAATCCTATAATTCATTTATCCAAAACTATTTCTCAAACGGTTCATATGGTATTTATTGGATGGGATACATAAATGATTATGATCAGGGAGGACTAATTGCAAACAATTTCTTTGAAAATCAATATTACAACGGTATATATTCTCGCTACATCGACTCTTTGAAAATTAACAATAACCTGATCTGGACAAATACATCCTACACCTATTTTTACGGTATCCGATGCTATAGTTTGAATAATTATCTGCGCATTAATGCAAACATAATAGTCGATTCTAATAATTATGGTGGTTATGGAATTTTTCTGAATAACATCAATGGATCAAGTGGACGCATTGCAGTTGTTGCAAATAATTTTGTTTCATACAATACATATAGCAGTTCACGCGGAATATATGTTTCTTATTGTTCCTTCTTGTTTTTAAACTATAATAGCGTAAATATAACAGGGTCTGGCAGCAATAGTGCTGCATTATATTATGATGGAACTACAGGAACAGTGAGGGCAAGGAATAATATTTTCAGTAATGCAGCTGGAGGATATTCAATGTATATGGTTACTGACCTGCCAACTGTCTGCGATTACAATGACCTATACACCTCAGGAGCAAACTTATGTTATCACAATTATAATTTCTCAGGCATAGCTTCCTGGCAAGCCACTACATCACGTGATGCCCATTCGCTTAGTATTCTTCCAGGTTTTACTTCCAATACGGATTTACATATCGGGAATGTTTTCCTGAATGGCAAGGCACTACCAATTCCTACTTCAGTCGATATTGATGGAGAAACAAGAAACGCTACAAATCCGGATATTGGAGCAGACGAATTTACTCCGGCTGCTAATGATGCAGGGATTTACAGCCTTGATAATCCTTCTACAGGATTCCAATATGGAACAGTCGCTGTTAAAGTAGGAATGATTAATTATGGCAATGACACCTTAAAAAGTGACAGTATCCTCTGGCAGGTAAATGGTGTGAGTCAGACTCCCTATAGCTGGACAGGTTCCCTTCCTTCAGCAGACACGGCTTCCAATATTTCCCTGGGAAATTATACATTCAGTAAAGGAAAACATACCATCAAAGCATGGACAAAGTATCCGAATTCAAATACAGATGCAGATAACAGCAACGACACTCTCCTTAAAACTGTGTATGCGACAAATTATTGTGATACTTTCACGATTGGTGGAAGTGGTGCAGATTTCTCAACGATAAAGGATGCCATTGATTCAATAACTCTATATGGCATTTGTGGTCCTGTTGTCTTTTTGATAAGTTCAGGAACATATAATGAGCAGCTCAATATTCAGGCAATTCCTAATGCATCGGCTACGAACACCATTACTTTCCAGTCGGCAAGCGGAGACAGCACATCTGTTATTCTTACTTATAGTCCATCTGGATCTTCAACAAACTATGTTGCACAGTTTGGTGGAGGAAATTATATCACATTCAAGAATGTTACACTGAAGAATTCCAGCACAAATTATGGGAGAGTAATTTATCTCACATTAAATTCTTCGAATATCACCATTGAAAATTGCGTGATTGAAGGTGCACAGCTTAACAATACATCCTCATATTTTGCCCTGGTTTATTCAATGTATAATTATATCTACTTCAACAATACTTTTCAGAACAATTTACTCAAATATGGTAGTTATGCATTTTACCTTGATAATAATGACTTTTCCAGCGGATTGCAAATTATTAACAATGTACTCCAGGATCAATATTACAGGGGAATGCACTTGTCAAGGCATAATGCTCCTATAATCCATGGAAATACCATAAGCACGAATAGTATATATAGCAGTTATTATGGTATTTATTGTTATTACTGCCATAATGGAGTACAAGTTACCAATAACTATATTTCAGATTACAACGTAAGCAGTGGTTACGGCATTTATATGAATAGAGCTTACGGAAATTCATCTGCAGTTGGATTGCTTGCTAATAATTTCATTTCCTGGCATGTAACAGGAACCGCAACAGGAATATATCTTTATTATCCTCAATACCTTAGTGCTTATCATAACAGTGTGAATATTTATGGGAGTGGAAGCAGTAGCCGGGCTATATATTATTATGGATATTATTCTGGAATTAATATTTTAAACAATATCTTCAGTAATGAGGCCGGAGGTTATGCGGTAAACTATTCTAATCCACCTGAAAATAGTGATTACAATGATTTATATACAACAGGAAATTATGTAGGTTATTTTAACAATAATTATGCAAATTTGACCAATTGGCAATCAGCCATTAGCAGGGACACTAACTCAGTATCTGTACCCCCTGCATTTATTTCTTCAACCGACCTTCATACTTTTAATAGCGTGCTGAATGATGCCGGACTGGCAGTAGCTCAGGTCACCACTGATTATGATGGTGAAACACGAAGCACCACCAAACCAGATATTGGAGCCGATGAGTTTACACCTCCATCCATTGATGCAGGCGTGTTTTCCATAGATGAGCCAGTTAGTCCTTTTTCTCCTGGAAATAAACCTGTAAAAGTCAGTATTGTCAATTATGGATTAGATACGTTATTTACTGCTGGTATAGACTGGAAGATTAATGGAGTCTCACAAAGCTCGTATAGTTGGTCAGGTACTCTGTTACCATCTGATACAGCTTTTAATATTCAGATTGGTACGTTTAGTTTTGTACAGGGAACTCATGCATTTAAAGCATGGACAAAAAATCCAAATTCAGGAACCGATGGAAATAATGCCAATGATACTTTTTCAACAACATTGAAAGTTACTAACCTGTGTGATACATTCACTATTGGTAGTTCGGGAGCTGATTTTCCATCTTTCAATAGTGCAATTGATTCCTTAAACACCTATGGAATATGTGGTCCTGTAGTATTTTTGGTTAAAAACGGAACCTATACAGAGCAGATATCAATTGGGCAGATAAGCGGAGCCTCGGCAACAAACACCATTACATTTACATCTCAAAACGCAGACAGCTCACTGGTGACTCTTCAGTATGCCCCGGGCTCTTCCAATAATTATGTCATTCAGTTGAATGGTGCACAGTATGTGAACTTTAGTAAAATGACCATTAAGAATACAGGGACCTACTATGGCTATGTGCTGTATTATACAAATGGAGCAAGTTATAATACATTCAACAACAATATTATTCAGGGGATAAACACCACAAATACCTCTACAAATTATGCACTGATTTATGCTAACTCGAGTTATGGCTATTATTACAATGAACTTTCAAACAACCATTTTAAAAATGGTAGTTATGGGATGTATTTCTATTACAATTATTATGGATTAATCCATGGCAATGTTTTTACCGATCAATACTATATGGGATTGAGGGTTTTATATTCTGATTATATAAAAATAACCAATAACATTGTTTCAACAAACTCCACATTAAGCTACTTTTATGGCATTTACACTCATTATTGCGATTACTCTATCATTATTACAGGGAACCAGGTATATGATTCAAATCTTTCAAGTGGAGTGGGTATCTATATGTACCGTAGCTACTCTCAATCAAGTACTCCTGGTTTGATAGCAAATAATTTCGTCTCACTGAACACGACCAGCTCCACCTATGGAATCTATCTTTATTATCCTGAAAATATCAATACATATCACAATAGCGTGAACATAACAGGTTCCGGAAGCAGTAGCCGTGCTCTTTATTATTATGGCTATTATTCGGGAATTAATTTTTTAAATAATATCTTTAGTAATCAAGCGGGAGGTTATTCAACTTATTTTGGTTACAATCTTCCAAGCAATTCCAATTACAATGATCTGTATTCTACCGGATCAAACCTGGGTTATTATAATTCCAATTCAAATGATTTATCATCCTGGCAGACTTCTACTGGAAGAGATACTAATTCGCTATCTACAAATCCCTATTTTTGGTCTTATAAGAACTTACACACCTATAATTCCTTGCTGAATGGAGTTGCCAAGCCACTAAGCGAAGTGACAACCGACATTGATGGAGATATACGGGATACCTTGAATCCGGATATTGGTGCTGATGAATTTGACCAGCCCAGTGTAGATGCGGGTGTTTTTGTCCTCGATTCTCCACAGACTACCTTCCATAGTGGATCTCAAACAGTTGAAGTAGGAATCAAGAATTTTGGTGTCGATACTATTACTTCCGTTTCCATTGACTGGAAACTTAATGGAGTGGCTCAAAGCACTTATAACTGGACAGGCACATTGCCTGCGTCAGATACTGTTCATAATATTCTTTTAGGAACAAAAACATTTGGAATTGGACAACACACAATTAAAGCATGGACCAAAAATCCAAATTCAGCTACAGATGGGTTCAATTCCAATGACACCCTGGAAACTACAGTTTATGCATCCAACCTCTGCGACACATTCACAATTGGTGGTGTTGGAGCTGATTTTCCAACATTTACAAGTGCTATCGATTCCCTGGAATATTATGGAATTTGTGGTCCTGTTGTTTTCCTGGTTTCAAGCGGTTCCTACAATGAGCAATTGGTTATTCATGAGATTAATGGGGCCTCAGCAACAAACACCATTACTTTCCAATCAGCCAGTGGAGATAGTACGGATGTAATTTTATACTATTACCCCAGCTCTTCTTCCTATAATTATGTGGTTAAACTGGATGGTGCTGACTATGTGACCCTTCAAAATATGACTTTAAAGAGTACTTATTATTATTATGGCCGTGTCATTGAATTTGCAAATAGTGCCAATTATAATAAAATATACAATAACTACATTGAAAATCCCGTCTATTCCAGCTCTTCTTCCTATCGGGCATTGATATACTCCAGTTCCAGCAATACGAATGAATACAATGACATATACAATAATCATTTGATGAACGGCAGTTATGGGATTTATTGGGGAGATAATAACTATGCAAAGGGAAATAAATTCAGAAGCAATACATTCACGAATCCCTATTATATAGGGATGTATGTCTATTATCAAAATGGGGTCATCATTGAAAACAATACCATTACTACAAATTCCACCTATTCTTCTTTTTATGGAATCGAACTTTATTACGTTCAGGATGACTTCCAGCTTAGTGGGAATAAAATTGATGCACCAACAGTAACTGGTGATTATGGGATCTATGTGTATTATGCACAATGTCAGGCAAGTAAACGAGGATTGATTGCCAATAATTTTGTTCGATTAAATTGTGCTAACAATTATAGTTATGGGATATATCTTTACGGGGACTACGTAAATGTGTTTTACAACAGTGTTAATCTGACTGGTACTGACCCAAATGGATATTTGTTTTATTATGATTACAACTATTCTGGAAACACTTCTGTTTTAAATAATATTTTCTGCAATCAAGCTGGAGGTTACACTATCTATACCTATGGAGGTCTGAGTAATTGCAATTACAATGATCTCTATACAAGCGGATCTTACCTGGCATATTACAATGGTAACCGTTCTGACCTGAATGCATGGACCAGTTACAGCGGCTTTGATTCAAACTCTTTATCTATAGATCCACAATTTACATCCAATTCCGACCTGCATATGCGGAACCTGAACCTGAACGGAAAAGCGACACCACGTTCTGAAGTGACAACTGACATTGATGGGGAGAGTCGTGATGCCACCAGCCCGGATATTGGGGCTGATGAATTTATTCCTCCAGCCAATGATGCAGGAATTATTGCTTTCGATGCACCGGGAAATATTTTCCACTCCGGGTCAAATACAGTCAAAGTAACCCTTAAAAATCATGGAACAGACACCCTTTTCAGTGCCGGGATCGACTGGAGTATAAACGGTGTTGGTCAAAGTGGTATTAGTTGGTCTGGTTCCCTGGTAGCAGGAGACACTGCACAAAATATCAGTTTAGGCAGCCACAATTTCAGTCCTGGAAATATTACACTTAGAGCCTGGTCCAAAAATCCAAATTCCACCACTGACGGCTATCTTGATAATGACACCTTCGAAACGACGGTTTATGCTACCCATCTCTGCGATACATTTACTATTGGAGGAAGTGGAGCAGATTTTCCCTCATTCCAGAGTGCTGTTGACAGTTTGCATACCTTTGGAATTTGTGGACCGATAGTCTTTCAAGTAACATCCGGAACCTATTATGAGCAAATCAGCATCAATGAAATACTGGGAGCATCTTCAACAAACACTATAACATTCATGTCAGCTAGCGGAGACAGCACTGATGTGATCCTGAGTTATGCACCTGCTTCCACAACAAATTACCTGGTTCAGCTTAATGGAGCAGATTATGTGACCTTCAAAAACATAACCCTGAAGAATACAAGTAGTTCTTATGGCCGCATCGTGGAATTAACAAACAAGGCTAATTACAACAAGTTTTACAACAATGTACTGGAAGGATTATCCGGCAACTTTACATCCGATTACATGGCCCTGGTTTATTCGAATAATTCCTTTGCCGATAACTACAATGAAATTGTCCAAAACCATTTTAAAAATGGCTCATTTGGAATTTACCTCTACAGCCCCACATCGACCAATTATGAAAACCACAACCTGATCAGGAAAAACTGGTTTGAAAATCCATACTATATGGGAATTTATGCTGTTTATGAACAATACTTAAGCATAGAAGAGAACATTATTACTGCCAATCCTTCCTATAGCAACTTCTATGGAATCTATGCTTACTATTGTGATTATGATCTGCATATACTGAAAAACAATATTTCCAACTTTATAGGTGGCAGGGGAATTTATGTGTATAACGGGGATATATCAAGTTCACCCACCATCATTGCCAATAATTTTATCAGTTCAAATCCCAGCAACACGACCTATGGTCTTATGTGCTATTATGCGAACTATTCCCATATTTATCATAACAGTATTAATATCACAGGTAATAACAGCAATACTTATGCTTTCTACAATTACCGCAATTACTACGCGAATATTAAAAATAACAGTTTCTCCAACCAGGCAGGAGGCTATGCATACTGGACCTATTATTCAACAAGCAATCAAACTTTTTACAGTGATTTTAACAATCTTTATTCTAACGGTACCTACCTGGGTTTTTATTCTTACTATAATATATATATCACAGATCTGGGTGCATGGAAATCCAATATCGGGTCAGATACAAACAGTATTTCCGAGGATCCTGAATACTTTAATGCGACCGATCTGCACACTTTTAGTTTAAATCTGGATGAAGCAGCTGCACCAGTTTCGCAAGTTACAGATGATTTCGATGGAGAATCCCGCAACAGTACAAAACCGGATATAGGCGCTGATGAATTCACTCCTCCTGATGATGATGCAGGAATAATAGCACTGAATTCACCTACTGTTCCTTTTAAATATGGAAGCCAGGCTGTTCAAGTCACTTTAAAAAACTTTGCCACCGATACGCTGTTGAGTGTTACGATTGACTGGCAGGTAAATGGTGTAAATCAAAGTCCGGTGAGTTGGACAGGAATGTTGGTAACAGGTGATACAGCACAGCATGTGGTGCTGGGCAATTATAATTTCCCCTGGGGCAACAGTACGATTAAGGCATGGACCAAAAATCCGAATGCATCCATTGATGGAAACAAATCGAATGACACATTATTGCAAACAGTTACAGCAGGAAATCCGCTAAGTGGCACTTATACAATTGGAGCTTATCCGACAGATTCATTCTATGATTTTGGAGAGGCCGTGGATTCACTGAATGCCAATGGAGTGGCCGGAGCGGTAATATTTATTGCAAGAGACAGTACCTACAATGAACAAATTACCATTAACCAGATCACCGGAGCCTCGGCAACCCATACGATTACCTTTAGATCGGCCAGTGCCGATAGCACTAAGGTAACTCTTAGTTACAATTCAGCTTACAGCAACAACTGGATTATTTATTTGAATGGTGCAGATTATATAACATTCAAACAAATCGAAATCAAAGCTTTAAACAATTCCTACGGGAGAGCTGTTTATATACATAATGGTGCTGAAAATATTTTATTTGAAGGCAATATATTTACAGGCACTGCTTCCAACACCACTTCCTCATATCATGCTCTTGTTTATTCAAATGGTTCTCTTGATAATAATAATGTTTTCAGAAATAATCTGTTCAGCAATGGAGCATTTGGAATTTACATGTATGGAATAAATTCAAGTAGCCTTGAAAATGGGACAATTATTGAAAACAATGTGTTTAGTAACCAATATTACATGGGTATTTATACTCTTTATCAGGATGCCATCCAGATCAAATCAAACCTGATTCAAACCAATCGCACCTACACTGGTTATTATGGTATTTATACATACTACTGTCATAATGCAAAAAAAATAGAAAGCAATCAGATATACATTCAAAACGGAGGTTTTGGATTTAGGGACTACTACTCCAATGGAACAGCTTCCTACAGGGGATTATTTGCCAATAACTTCATCCAGATAGGAGGAACATCAGGTTGTTATGGTATTTATTTTTACGGCTCTACTTACCAGGATATATATCATAACAATATTAATATTACAAATACATACACAAGCAGTTATGGAGTTTACAACGCTTATGGCGGAAATTGCAACATGATAAATAATATCATTTGCAATGCCGGAGGTGGATATTCCATATTTATGGGCAGTACATATACATTCTCTTCGTGCAACTACAATGATTTATACACCACAGGAACTTATCTATGTTATTATAACGGCAATCGTTCAGATTTAGCAGCCTGGAGATCAGCAAGTCCTTTTGGAGACAATTCCCTATCAGTCGATCCACTTTATTATACCTCAACCGACCTTCATGTGAAGGAGTTTTACTTAAACAATGCCGGTCAAGCTCTTTCAGAAGTTTCAATAGATATTGACGGGGAATCACGCCATAGTTCTACACCGGATATGGGTGCCGATGAATTCAGTCCACCATCAAATGATGCAGGTATATTGGCCATTTTAAATCCGGCTATTCCATTCCTTGCCGATACACAGCAAATTGTAGTCAGACTCAGAAATTATGGAGTTGACACACTAAAATCCGCAAGTATTAAATGGACAGTAAATAATATTACTCAAACTCCATTTTCGTGGAGTGGAAGTTTATTATCAGGAGATACAACCTATGTTGTTATTGGAAATTATTTATTCAAAAAAGACACCTTATATGCTATTACAAGCTGGACCAGCCAGCCCAACAACCTGGCTGATGGAAATACTTCGAACGATACTTTCAGCGTTGGAAACCTGTATCCTGCTCTTTCCGGATTGTATACATTGGGTGGGAGCAGTCCCGATTACTCCAGCTTTACGGCAGCTGCTTTGGCCCTTAGCCGGGGTGGTGTAATCGATTCTGCCTGGTTTGATGTCAGGTCAGCAAGCTATACAGAACAATTTGTACTCAATCCAATAATTGGTTCAACAACAGCAAATACTGTTGTATTCAGGTCAGAAAGTGGTGACAGTACAGACGTTACACTACAATACCCCGGGACTTCATCTGGCAATTATGTGGTCTATTTTAATGGTGCTGACGGGGTAACTTTCAGGGATATGACTTTGAAAAATACTTCCACAACTGGTTATGGCTATGTGATTTCTATAAATAATGATTGTGATAACCTTAGATTTGCATCCAATGTTATAGAAGGAATAAATACTTCATCCACATCGTCAAATTATCGTTTAATATCCGACAACACAAACAATGATGATAATCTCATATTCAATCAAAATCATTTTAAGTACGGAAGTTTTGGGATATATTCATATGGAACTAATACATCTTATAGACAAGCAGGCTTCAAGTTATTGAATAACTTTTTCGATAATCAATCCTATTTTGCTCTTTACTCTTACTATCATGAATATCCTGTAATAAGCGGAAATACAATTACTTTACGTAACGGAAACAATTCTAAATATGCAATTCATAGCATATATACTTATAATGGTTGTGAAATCAGCAATAATATAATCCATTCCCCCAATCCATCATATAGTGTTTACCTTCAATATTGCTACGGTAATTCTTCAAGTCCTTTATTGATTTCAAACAATTTTATCTCTGTTGATGGAACATACAACTCAACTTCTACAGGTTTATATCTCTATTATTGCGACTATGCCAATATCTATTACAATTCTGTAAATATGAGTAATACTTACTCGAACAGTAGTCCTTTCTATTTGTATTATGGAAATTTACACAATATCAAGAACAATATATTTGCAAATACTGGAGGAGGTTATAGTTTTACAGTTTATAGCGGTACCAACACGATTAGCAGTTGTGATTATAATGATTTGTATTCATCTGGGGCAACTCTCGGATACTGGAATGCAAGCTATTCAAATTTAACAGCCTTAAAAGCAGCTACCTCCCTGGATGCCCATTCCATTTCAATCGATCCTTTGTTCATTTCATCCACGGACTTGCATGTAGAAGAGGTCACATTGAACAAAAAGGCCATTCCCATTAGCGGTATCACGACTGATATTGATGGAGAAACACGCGATGTGGTTAACCCGGATATCGGAGCGGATGAATTTGATCCTCCCCAGACTGATGATGCAGGTGTAGCTGATATCATTGCCCCGAAAATACCTTTTGCTGCAGATTCTCAAATGGTAAAAGTGGTGCTTAGTAATTTTGGATCTGACAGTTTGAAATCTGTTACCATCAACTGGAAAGTGAATGGAGTGACACAAACACCTTATTCCTGGACAGGTGGATTACCCACTGCAGAAAATGACACGGTAAGCCTGGGGAAATACAAATTCCTGCTCGGAATTGCTTACGATATTGTTTCGTTCACCACCAATCCAAATGGAGTGGCTGACTCATTAAATAATAATGATAGTTCAGAGGTTCAGAATCTATATGCCGGATTGGGAGGAACTTATACCATTGGAGGAGGTTATCCGAATTTCTCCTCTTTTGCCCATGCAGTGAGTTTGCTCAATGTGGGTGGAGTCGTTGACACGGTTATTTTCAACGTTAGAAATGGAACCTATATTCAACAGCTAAAAATAAAACAATACCCGGGTGCATCAGCATCACGACCTGTTATTTTCCAGTCTGAGTCCGGTGATAGTTCAAAAGTCATCTTAACATATAACAGTGGAACTTACACACAGGTATTGGAATTAGATGGCGCTGATTATATTAGCTTCAGAAAGATTACTCTCACAACAGCAGCATCAAATTATATGAGAATACTATCCTTAATTAATGGGGCAGATTACAATCATTTTGAAAATTGTGTGTTTCATGGGGTTATCTCAAACTCCACCACAAATTACAATGCAATCATTTACAGCTCTTCCGGCCGGGATGTTTCTAATGTATTCACGAATAATCTTATCCAATACGGGAGTTATGGATTTTACATGACAGGATCCTCCTCCAATTACGAATCAGGAACAAAGCTCATCGGAAATACCATCCGAAATCAATATTATATGGGCATGTACCTGACTTACCAGGATGCTCCCCAATTTATTTCCAATCAATTGACATCTTCTTCTTTATACAGTAATTATTATGGGGCATACCTGTATAGCTGCTACAAGGTAAAATTCCAGAAGAATAAAATCAGCCAGCCTGGAGGTTATGGAATTTACGCCTACAGCACTCCTACATCAGACCGTTCTGAAATTTCAAACAATTTTATTCATTGTGGAAGCGCCAGCAATAGTTATGGAATTTATCTCTATTACAGCAGTTATTGGGATATTTTATTCAATAATATCAATATCAGTGGAAGTGGCAGCAGCAATTACGGAATGTACATGCAAAGTTCAAGCTCCATTCAACTGAGAAACAATAATATAGTCAATAATGCAGGCAAATATGCCATTTACGGAAGCGGTTCAGGATTTACTGCATCTGACTATAACAACATCTATTCATCCGGAATCCCACTAGCCTACTGGAATGCAAATCAAAGCAATCTGTCTGCCTGGAAATCTGCAACTTCACAGGATGCACATTCCCTCTCAGTTGATCCTTTGTATCTAACACCTTCGGATCTTCATGTCCGGGAAATTAACCTGAATGAATCGGGTATGGCCATTAGTGGTATCAATACGGATATTGATGGAGAAAGCCGTCATCCGACCAAACCCGATATTGGAGCAGATGAATTCGAAATACCCTATGCTGCAGATGCGGGTATTACAGATATTGTCAGTCCGGAAGCTCCTTTTGCTTCAGATACACAACAGGTCCGGGTACTTCTTAAAAACTTCGGTTACGACACACTCCAGTCTGCCACAATCAAATGGTCAGTTGCCGGAAACAGCCAGACTCCTTATAACTGGACTGGAAACTTATTGCCTGGCAGGATAGATACGGTCACCATTGGGAACTATCTTTTCAATATCAATACAAATTACACGATCAAAGCATTCTCCATTAATCCCAATAATCAGGCTGACTCCTTGCATGACAATGACAGCAGTATCGTTTACAAAATCTATGCTGCGCTTGCCGGCACCTATACCATTGGAGGAACAAGTCCTGATTTTGCCAGTTTTACTGAAGCTGTGACCAACCTGAATCTTGGAGGAATTGTTGGAGCTGTTGTATTTGATGTAAGGGATGGAGTGTATACGGAACAATTCCGCATCAGGGAGGTAAACGGGAGTTCAGCTTCCAATACCATCCTTTTCAGATCGGAATCAGAAGATAGTTTGCTTGTTAAAATAACCTACAATGGAACTTCCTCAAATAATTATGTGGTACATCTGAATGGTGCGGATTATGTGGGCTTCGAACAACTGTCGATACAAAATACCCATTCATATTATGGTATTGCAGTCTATTTAAATGGGGCTGCTAATTACTGCTCATTTGAAAATTGTATTCTGGAAGGCTATAACACCTCATCAAGCACAACCAACCACAGTGTCATTTACGCAGACAATTCGAATCAGAACTACCTGACTCTCAGTCAAAACATAATCAGGAATGGATATTATGGTCTTTTATTCAATGGGAACAACTCTGTAGAACTGCTTGTTGAAAACAATATTTTTCAGGGGCAGTATTACTGTGCCATGCAGTTAAACTACCTTTCTGATCCTGTCATCCGGGGAAATCAGATTACCCTAAATGATGGGAATATTTATGCCATTGGCTGTTACCTGACCAGTTGTCAAAATTCCTATGCGATCACTGCCAACCAATTTGATCTGGCTAACGGAGGAACAGCCATTTACCTGAATAGCAGTGATGGAACAAGCTCAAACAGGGCTCTTATTGCCAACAACTTCATTCATGTTGGTGGAGTTTCTACATCGGTGGGTATTTATTATTACTATGTGGATTACCTGGATATTCATTTCAACAGCATCCATATCACTGGTTCACACGTGACAAACGGGAAGGCTTTGCATGCCTATTACGGATCCAGCATAAATGTGTATAACAATGTATTTGAAAATTCAGGCGGAGGTTATGCCATATACGTATACAATACAGGTTCTTTAAGTGCCTGTGATTACAATGATATTCACAGCAGCGGCAGCAATATGGCTTATTGGAATGGCAATAGGAGCAGCTTATCAGCATGGACCAGTAATTCAGGCTTCGATCAGCATTCCAAATCCCTGGATCCGCTCTTTTATTCCGTTACTGATTTGCACACTTCCCAGGTTCAACTCGACAGTTCAGCTATGCCTATTAGCGGTATTACCATAGATATTGACGGGGAATACAGGAGTTCCACAAAACCGGATATTGGCGCTGATGAATTTACATACGTTTCAAATGATGTAGGAGTGTCCGACCTGGTCTCACCTGTTTCAGCCTGTGGTCTAAGCTCATCCACCCCGATAAAAGTAAGAATTCAAAATTTTGGAGGACTTTCACAAACTGGATTTAATGTTTCCTATATCATAAATGGAGGATCTGCAGTAACAGAAAATATTGGCAGTGTGGTGATTGCCCGTGGAAACAGTTACGATTACACATTCAACACCACTGCTGACTTGTCTGCTTACGGAGCTTTCAATATCACTATTTATTCATCCCTTTCAGCTGATTCCCTGAATACAAATGACACCCTACATGTCACTTTAAACAACTACCAGGCTCCATCCCTTGTATCTAACATGGTTCCGGCAGACCTGGCCACCAATTTGTCATTGCCCATTTCATTTTCATGGTCAGTTGCCAGTGGCGCAACCAATTATGATTTGTATATCTGGGCTGACAGTTTAACACAACCCATTACTCCCAAAGCAGCTAATCTTACTCAAATATCCTACCTGTTTACTGGCAGCCTGAACTATGGAGTGACCTACAAATGGAGAATTCACGCCAAAAATGCCTATTGCTCAGCCGGAGGACCCATTCAGAAATTCACATTAAGAAGCTTGCCTGACCTGATTGTTAACAGTGTCACCTTACCCTCCACTTCATTTTCAGGCACATCAATCAATGTAAACTGGCAAATAAAAAACAATGGAAGTGGATCCACACAATCAGCCAGCTGGTATGATTTATTGTACCTATCAGATGATAATTTATTTGATGCTTCTGTCGACCAATATGTGGGCGGATTTAGTAATTTCAGTTCATTGGGTGTAGGACAAAGTTATTCCCAGACCCAATCCATTAATCTTCCGCAAGGTATATCAGGTTCCTATTATGTTTTTGTACTCACGGATAAATACAACTATTTGCTGGAATCAGATGAGAACAACAATACAGGAGTAAATTCATCAGCTATGACTGTTCAGTTAACTCCTCCTCCCGACCTGATTGTTTCATCCATTGTTACACCAAACAATGTATTTTCAGGCACATCCATGAATATCATGTGGACTGTAAAGAATGATGGAAGCGGAAACACGACAACCAATAGCTGGTATGATGCCTTGTATATGTCAACTGATACAACATTAAATGCATCAGCAGTATACCTGGGACGAAAGTACCATAGCGGGGCTCTGTATATTGATAGTTCATATACAACAAGCCAGTCAGTAAATATTCCTGATGCCATTTATGGGCGATATTATTTCTATGTGCAAACAGACATATATAATCATGAGTATGAACATGCACTTGAAAACAACAATGTCAAGCGAAGTGATTCTGTTTCGGTAAAACTGACCCCTCCACCTGACCTGGTTGTCAGCAGTGTAATGGGCCCCGACTCGGTCCATTCAAATCAAACTATCAGTCTTGGTTTTGCCATCAAAAATCAGGGTGGAAATTCTCCGGATCATAGTTGGTATGACAGGATCTTCATCAGTTCTACCAGCACTTTTAACAGTTCAACAGCCACTTCTCTGGGGACAAACTATCATAATTCTGTTCTCGATCCGGGTTCAACTGATACTTTGTACAAAACAGTTACCATACCCAAAACATTTTCCGGGCAATACTATTTCTTTGTTCAAACAGACTATAGAAATGATGTTTTTGAATTCAACTATGAAAACAATAATGTTTCTACAGCAGATCCAGTATATATCAAACTTCCTGACTTAAGACCAGTATCTATTAGTAATCCGGATACAGGAAGTTCAGGAAAACCAATGCTCGTACTATGGAAGGATAGAAATCTGGGACCCGGGAATTTGATCAGTCAAAGCTGGAGCGATAAGATTTATCTATCCAGCTATAATGTCTATCACGCAGATTCAGTCACTTTGCTTGGAACACTATCTAAATCCGGCAATGTAAATGCCTGGACTGCTACAGCATCTTCAAAAACTGTCACTTTGCCTGATGGTATTTCAGGTACTCATTATATATATATACGCACAGATGGAAATGGACAGATTAAAGAAAATGCTGAAAATAACAACCTGCGAAAATCAGATACATCGATTTATATAAAACTTTCACCCTGGCCAGACCTTGAAGTCACAAGCATTTCGTTACCGGATTCCGGAACTGCCGGGGGAACAGCTTTATTAAACTTTACTGTTAAAAATACCGGTACTTCTGATGCCAATGGGTCATCATGGAAAGATTATGTGTACCTCTCAAAGGATTCCGTATTCAATCTGAGTACTGCGACCTATTTGAAAAACGTGATCCATGCTACTTCCCTTGCTCCAAATGGAACTTATAACATTACTACGACTTTGGGATTAGCAACCAGTCTGTCGGCAGCTACATATTACATCTATGTGTTCACAGATAAAGAAGATAAGATCTATGAGCATATTGACAACTACAACAATGTGTCAAGAGGTTCTTTTTACATAAATGGGTATCCTCCGGTTGATCTGAAAGTCATGTCGGTCAGCTCACCAGATTCATCTTCTTCAGGTAAGCAAATAAATGTGAGCTATACCATAAAGAATATCGGGCAGGCAAAAACCCTTGCCGGGTCCTACATGGATGCCATCTACCTGTCCACCGATTCTGTCTGGAGCAAATCCACGGATACAAAAATATACAGTGAAAACCGCACATCTGCTTTACAGACAGGAGTATCCTATTCCAATTCCAAAACAATTACTTTGCCTAATGGGATCTCCGGTACATTTTATTTATTGGTTGTAACCGATGAGAATGATGCCAACAATGATGATAATTTTGCCAACAATTACCGATCGAGAGTCAACGCGAACAATGTGATGCAGTCAATTTACATTGCACTGACACTGTCAGCAGACCTCACAATCACAGCCTTTTCTGCCCCAACTACCGGAACTGCAGGACAACCCATTACAGTAAACTGGACGGTAAAGAATACAGGAGTAGGCCCAACAACTTTTGGCTCAGTTCGGGAAAAATTCTACCTGTCCACTGATCTTACAATCGACAACTCGGATGTTTATCTTGGTACTTATACCAAGTCAGGGAACATGGCTGTAAACGAAAGTTACAGTCATTCCATGCAGCTGTTCCTACCAGGAAACAGTAGTGGAAATAAGATTGTCATGATGAAAACCGATGCCGACAACAATGAATATGAGCACAATGGAGAAAACAACAACACCAGCTCCGGACAAATTTTTATAAGCGATGCTCCTCCCTCCGATCTTATCGTTTCTGACCTTAGCTTCCCTTCCACTGTTATTGCTGGAGAATCAATTACTGTTCAATGGAAGGTGAAAAATATTGGTGTAAATCCTGCCACAGGTTATGTACGGGATGCTGTTTATATATCAAATGATACGGAATGGGATGTGAATGATAAATTATTTGGTACGAAACAATACAGTCTGAACCTGGCACCCAACAGTGAATATACCCAAAATATGAATGATTTTGCTTCCGGATTGGCCATAGGCTATTATCATATTATCGTCCGAACTGATATACTTGATTATATCAATGAAGCAAATGATACCAACAACCAGAAAATTTCAGCAGACAGCATGCAGGTAACTGTATTAAATCTACCCTTTTACGTGCTGACTTATGATACATTGAATGACAATGAAGACCTGTATTACAAGATTGAGAGCATAGATACCTTATTAGGTGAAACCATGTTGCTGACCCTGAAAGGAGATTCCGTGAATGGGGCCAATGAATTATACCTGCGCTATATGGAAATCCCGACACGCATTGTCTACGATTACTCCTATTCAGAAGCATTTAAAGGAAACCAGGAGATCATCGTACCTTCTTTGTATGACAGCACCTATTATATATTGATCTATGGAAATACCTCTGCCGGGGCATACCAACAAATAAGCCTGTATGCTGAAATCCTGCATTTTGAGATCCGATCTGTGGTAGCCAGCCAGGGCGGTAATACCGGAAATGTGACCTTGCTGGTCAATGGTTCCAAATTCGACAGCAGCATGACAGTAAAGCTGAATAAAGGAAGTAGCACCATTGTGGCAGATACGGTGATTTACGTGGATCCGACCAGGGTTTTTGCAACTTTCAATTTATCAGAGGCTGATTCCGGCTACTACACAGTGATTGCTGAAAAAACAACCAGCGATACCACTTCACTTTATAATGGATTCAAAGTCAATACCGGACTCCCGGCAGACCTCCAGGTGAATGTAGTGAAACCAGCTAACAGCCGGCCAAATTCTATACTGACCATGCGTATAGATTTTTTAAACAATGGAAATATAGACCTGCCCACACCAGTACTGAAAGTGATCAGTTTAGCTGAAGCACCCATTGGTTTGAGTGCCCTGGGACTGGCAAATGGGTATACGGAACTGGATGTTGAACTGAGGGAATTAAACGGTCCCCAGGATGTGCTGCGACCCGGTGCCAGTGGTTCGGTCATTATTTACACCCGATCCAGTAAAGGACTTGGTTATTCGATTATGATGCCAAGTTATTAAAATGTTGAAAATTTAGAATGATATGAATTCTCAGATTATGAAAAATAAAACAGTTTTAATCCTGCTATTAACCATACTTATTCCAGGTTTTTTAGCGGGTCAGAATGATTTAATGGAGTTTCAAAAACGTGGAGAAACTACTAATAATAAAACAACAAATGATTACATGCTTGTTGATCATAATGGTTTACTTGAAGGCTCGTATACTGTAAGCTATTCGCTAAATGAAGCAGGAAAAATAAAAGTATTCTTCAATAATAAACTATTGGAATTTGAAGAAGCACTTTCAGATATCATAATAAACCAGGAAGCAGAGCGAATCTATCTTATTGGAGATCAGATAGATGCCCACAAACCATTTGATGTCAATCTTCGTATTTATAACCTGAGTGGAACATTGCTTTCTACAATCAACTCAATTGGCCATCATCCTTATTGTTATGCAATTAGTAATGATGGTAGTTTTTATCTGGCATCTAATACAAGCTATTCAGATGCAGAACAATATCAATTGAAAAAAATTGATGAAAGCGGAAGCATGAAATGGACTAAATCACTTCCCTCCTTAATTCCTTCATCTATTTCAATTTCGGGGAATGGAAAAGCAATTGCATTAAACCTGGTAAATGCTGATGCTTCATTTTCTTCACTTTATATCTATAATTCTTCAGGCAAGCTTCAAAGAGAACATAAAAACTTAAACTCCATTAGCGGACTTCAGTTTAAAAATGATCATCTGTTAGTTGCATCAGGTAACGACATACTTTTCTATGACAAAGCAGGCGATAAAAAATTCACTAACAAATTAACCTTCATTGGTACTCCCATTGGAAAATACCCTTTAACTGTTGATAATGATGCGAAGCTGGTTTACCTGATAACTGCTATTTCTAACGATAGTGGTCTCGTTCAGGCTTATGATATTCCAAGCAGAACTAAACTGGCGGAAACTTTTATTAGCGGTAATCTTTATTGGGAAAACTATAGAATAATTAAATCCCTGGGAAATAATTTGATCAGAATAATTTTAAGGGATAAGAATATTGAACTGAAATTGAATACTTTATAAAAAAATAAATTTACATACTATGATAAATAGTAGGAAAACAAAATATATACCTCTGATATTTCTGATGACTTGCGGATTTTTTCAGTGGTTTGGTGCACTTGCTCAACCTACATTAAAACAAGTTGTTCCTGACTATGGAGGCAATCGAATGAAATTGGTATGGACAGCTGTAGGTAGTGCACAAGCATATGCCACACGTGCTCGAGTGAATAGTGGTACATGGTCGGGATGGGATAGTATTGGTGTTGTAACCAGTAAATTTATTACAGGCACATTCAATTCAACAGATACTTATAATTATCAGGTAAGAGTAAAAGTTGCTGGGACATGGTCTGCTGCCTCTGCCGAAAGAGGTGCAAAGTATAAAATTGTTTGGCCTGTCCTGAATACAGCAGGAACAGCACCCAGTAAAAATTTAATGCATAACTTCAATCAACCGATACATGCCGGTGGAAATACTTACTTGCATGAAGGGGTAGATATCAATGGGGATAAAGCAACATCTTCAGAAAAAGTAGTTTCATCACATGGAGGACGTGTGAGAAGCATCACAGCTGGCACGTCAAACCGAGAAATTGACATTGCCATCATGATCAACGGAGTTGAAAGCTTCATTTCCTATGGACACCTGAAAAGTGTTCCTGCAACAGTTCAGGCAGGATATAGTGTAAAGGCAGGAGAACAGATAGGATTGATTGATAATTCTTCATGGAATGTACTGACACGTCATACACACTGGCATTATTGGTCTGGAGCTAACTTCCTCACTTCTACTCTTAATCCTTTTACTTCATTCACAAATAATGCAGACAGAGATCCAGGAAATAATGCTCCTGTAGTGAAAAATACAAATTCCAACGCCAAGGATTTTGTATTCAGACAAGCTAAAAAATCATGGAAATACTTTGCTAATAATGATATCGCTTATACTGACATTGATATCGTTTGTGAAGCAGTTGACCAAATGAGTACAAATGGCTTATACCAAATTCCAAAAAGTGTTTCCTATTTTATCCAAAGGAAAACAGGCAATACTTGGGTAGATGCTGTTAAAACCAATGCAGCTCCCTATGTTCTTTACGATAATATTAACAACAATTTAAAGAATTTCTGGACACATGATAAGGAAATCATCGATGCGTTAATTGATCCCGATTCAAGTCATCAGAGTCAACCCGCGATAACTCCTAAAAACTATGTGTTTAAACAATGGTTTAATTGGGTTATCACCAATACAAAGGGAACAAGTGGAACCAAGGCTGACTTTGACACCAATCAATGCTGGGCAACAAATGCCCGAACTTCAGTTACAACAGCAAATGGATACAAAGTAAATTATGATAAATCAAGGAATATTGAGGAAGCAAAGTTTCCAGACGGTGAATATCGTGTTGGAATAAAACTGACTGATTTTACACATACACCAGCAGCCACATATAAAACAATTAAGCTAGATAATTTCAAACCATATGTCGACAAAATCACCATGTATACAGGGTCCACGAAATTCTATGAAGCTGACTGGACCTGGAATGGAACGACAGCTCAATTGGTTTTTTCCCCAAATACAATTTCCACAAAACCAGCTTGTAATCAGCCAATTAAGATTAATATTATTTTCAAAGAAGCAATGAGTCAGGCTGTTCTTAATATTCCAAACTTAAATTATAATAAAGTGAATACCACACCACTTGACGCTGCAAAGGAAATTTTTGAATTCACTATTTCTGCAGCTCAGTTAGCTCATGCCAAACAATCTAAAAGCACACTATATATCTCGGGAAAAGACATTTGTAACAGCCCGGTTCATGGATTTCAAAATACCAGTAATTTTCCTGCTGCCTCCATTCCCAAGCGTCAAAGCAATGGAAGCTGGCTTCCTGCCACAGCTTCTCAGCCAGATAAAATCCATTATTTTGAACTGGACACCATCCGTGTGGGCATGACAGCCAAAAAAGATGTTAGCTGTCATGGAGGAAGTGATGGAAATGCCACTGTTACTGCCTATAGTGGTCAGGCACCTTATACCTATTTTTGGTCACCATCTGGTCAAACAGGTCAGACTGCCAGTGGATTGAGCCATGGAAATTATGAAGCTTATGTAACAGATAAGAATAATTGTTCAGGAATGGCCGATACATTTATCAATGAACCGGCAGAAATCCAGATCAGCATCGCCGGTGGTCCGGCTATCATCCCATTCTGTATACAGGATGGCCAACCCTCTGTTACATTAACAGCATCAGCCTCGGGTGGAACACCACCTTACAACTATAGCTGGCCCAATCAAACGCTTATTGTTAGTGGATCCGGCTTTTATACAGTTACAGTTACTGATTCAAATGGTTGCAGTGCTGAGGCAACCACTTTTGTGTGGTTCATCAGTATTTTATGTTCACGAGATCCAAATGATATCACAGGACCATCAGGTTATGGAGAAAGGAAATTGATTTCAAATACAGACATTGTTCCCTACATCATCCGTTTCGAAAATGACCCTGATTTTGCAAGCGCTCCTGCTCAAACGGTCACCGTCACCTGTCCGTTCGATCCCCATTTGAATATGTATTCATTCAGACTGGCAGAATTCGGATTCGGAGACTTCGACATCCAGATACCATCCGGAAAAACATTTTATACTACAAGGGTAGATGTCAAGGATTCACTTGATGTGTATGTGGATGTGATCGCTGGAATTGATGCAACACAAAATGAAGCATTCTGGATCTTTGAATCCATTGATCCGAATTCCGGCCTGGCGCCAATTGATCCAAATAAAGGTTTTCTTTTAATAAATGATACCGTTACTCATCGAGGTGAAGGCTATGCGAGTTTCATTGTTAAACCTCAAAGCAACAACACAAGCGGAGACAGTATTAAAGCAAAGGCAAAAATTGTTTTTGATGTAAATTCCGCGATATACACCAATGAATGGTATAATATTATTGATGCCATTGCTCCAAGCAGTGCAGTCGATTCACTACCGCCCACACTGGATTCCTCCAGTTTTGTTGTTAGCTGGTCGGGAACAGATGATAGCAGCGGATCAGGAATTGCCACTTATGACCTGTATGTTGCAGCCAATAACCAATCATTTACTCTTTACAAAAAAGACATTGAGGATACTTCTGAAATATTTACAGGCAGCTATGGTGTTACCTATAAGTTCTATACCCGGGCTAAAGACCATGTTGGAAATAAAGAGGCCGCCAAGAATACAGCAGATGCCCAGATCACCATCATGCCTGAAAGATTCTTTAACAAGCCAGACAGCAATTCTTCTCAATGCCTGGCATCCAGCCTGAACATTACATGGAAAGAAAAGGACATCAATTACATCAACCTGAGGTATACGGCAGACAGTGGCCAGACTTACCATATGATTGCAGACGGATTAGCCATCACCAATTTAAGTTATAACTGGAGCATCCCTGACAGCCTCAGCGGAAATACCTATTACCAGATTGCCGCATTTAATGCTGAAACCAACTCCTTGTTTAGTTCTTCTGATTATTTTATAATCAGGGGATTCCCAACAGTTGACGCAGGTAGTAATTCTGATATTTGTCTTGGTAGTAGCTTACTGATTGGGGGTTCTCCAACTGCAGGAGGAACTTCTTCACCTTATTATTACCAGTGGACAAATGGTTCAAGTTTGAATTATGATACGGTCAGTAATCCAATGGCACAACCTGCAGTAAATACCCGCTATAACATCACTGTAACAGATAGTTTTGGATGTTCTGCTACTGATTCAGTAGACGTAGTTGTGCATTCAGTACCCGTTTCTGGATTTACTATTAACGATACTTCCCAATGTTTAAATAACAACTCTTTTATCTTAATCGATAAAACGACTATTTCTGCCGATAATTTCAGCATTAGCTGGTCATTGGGTGACTCCAACACATCAACACAGGATACAGTTACACATAGTTATGCAGCTGCCGGTGATTACATCATAAAGCTAACTGCCACATCAAATTATGGTTGCGCTGATTCAGTTCAACAAACCATTCATGTGAATCCGATGCCCGTGTCTGCTTTCACTGTGAATGATACGGACCAGTGCCTGTCGACTAATAGTTTCACCATGAATAATACGAGCACGCTTTCTTCGGGATCGTCAAGTTATTTATGGACTGCAAGCAATGGAGATACTTCTACACTGAATTCCCCGGTCTTTTCATTTAATAGCTATGGCAGCTATAGCATGAAATTACTGTCAACCTCCGACCAGGGCTGCCAGGATTCCGTTTTACAACAACTGATTGTGTTTGCATCACCTTCAGCCGCTTTCAGTGTGAACGACAGTTCTCAATGTTTGAATACAAACGAATTCACTTTTACAAATAGCAGTAGTATAGGAAGTGGAAGCTTCAGCAATATATGGACATTCGGTGACAATGATACTTCGACTGCTTCTTCGCCCGTTAAATCCTATGCAACGGATGATACTTTTACAGTTAAATTAGTAGTCACATCGGATAAAAACTGTCTTGATTCCATATCTGCCAATATGTATGTATTTCCTGTGCCCAATGTTTCTTTTACGGTGAATGATACCGATCAGTGCCTGTATGACAATTCATTCAGTTTTACAAATACGTCCACCATCAGTTCAGGAAGTATTAATTCCTATTGGACCTTTGGAAATGATTCATCTTCTAGCCTGACAAATCCTGCTACTTCTTATATCTCAGAGGGCAATTACCCGGTGAAATTGCACATGACATCAGGAGAAGGCTGTATTGATTCAGCTAATCAGAATGTCTATCTAAGGCCTATGCCTGTTGCTGGTTTTGGAATACAGTCCGGTATGCAATGTCTTTCAGGCAATAGTTTTATTTTTTCAGATAGTTCCACAATCACATCAGGTACCTTAAGCTTTATGTGGGATTTTGGAGATAATGATACATCAAGCACACAAAATCCTACACACAGCTATTCCAGTTCAGATACATTCAATGTAAAGCTTTTAGTAACTTCCGCTTTTGGATGTAAAGATTCAACAAATAAAAACGTAATAACCAATCCCATGCCCTTTGCCGGTTTCACAGTCAGTGACACTGCTTTATGCCTGCAAAACAATCAATTTACTTTCTACAATAGTTCAACGATCAACTCGGGAAATATGTCTTTTGACTGGGATTTTGGAGATAATTCTACTTCCACTCTGGAAAATCCGACTAAATCGTATTCTGCTGAAGGGACCTATGCAGTTAAATTGCTTGTCACTTCCAGCCTGGGATGTACAGATTCTTTCATAAGGAATATAAACGTATACACCATGCCTGGTGCCACTTTCAGCGTAAACGACAGCGTTCAGTGCCTGAATTCAAATGCCTACATATTCACTAACAATTCCACGATTAACAGCGGAAGTCTCACTTATCTCTGGGAATTCGGCAATGGAGATACATCCACCGCTATGAACCCAACTTACAGCTATCAATCAGATGATAGCTTCACTGTCTTCCTGCATGTGTACTCAGACAAAGGCTGTACGGACAGCACATCACTCAACTTATATATTCATCCAAACCCGCTTGCAGCTTTTGGCATCAACAAGCCCGATCAATGTTTAAGAAATAATCTCTACTTATTCAGCGATTCGTCCACTATCTCATCCGGCACCATTTCCTATCACTGGGATTTTGGCGACCTGGATAACAGCAGCCAGCAAAATCCATCGCACACTTATTTACTGGAGGGAATTTATCAAGTCAGTCTCATTGCTGAATCGGGATTAGGATGTCTGGATACGGCTTTAAAACAAGTCAATATACTGGCAGATCCAGTTTCTTCATTCAGTGTAAGTGATACTGCAGCCTGTTTGGCTAGCAATTCCTTTACATTCACCAATCAGTCCTCCATTACTCAAGGCACATTGAATTACTATTGGGATTTTGGAAATGGTGATACATCCACTTCTGCCAATCCATCTGTTACTTATGGCTCTGCAGATACTTTTGCTGTTTCTTTAATAGCATACTCCAGTTTGGGATGCCAGGATACCAGCTTTTTGGATTTGATTGTGCACCCCTCTCCAGTTTCAGATTTTGTCATCAATAAAGATACACAGTGTTTTAGTTTAAATTATTTCGTTTATTCAAATAATAGTTTTATTTCAACAGGCATTATGAGCCATCATTGGGATTTTGGAGATTCCAATACTTCCAACTTGACATCAGCCAGCCATTCATATCTCGTTGCAGATAGCTATACTATAAAGTTGGTATCAACATCCAGCCTGGGATGCAGGGATTCTCTCGAAAAACAAATACTCATTCACCCAAGTCCGGTTTCTGACTTTAGCATGAATGACTCCATCCAATGCCAGAATACCAATTATTTTGAATTCTATAATAATTCCACCATATCTGCAGGGACACTCACTTATTTGTGGTTATTCGGAGATGGAAACCAGTCCATTATTGACAGTCCTTCTCATGTTTACCTTCTTGACAGCACCTTTGTTGTCACCCTCGTGTCTGCTTCAAACAAGGCCTGTCTTGATACAGTCAGCAAAAATATTCATACTTTAGCTTCTCCCCTGGCTGACTTCATGGTAAACGATTCCATTCAGTGCCTGAATAATAATTTATTTGAATTTACCAACCTCTCGGTGATTGATACAGGTACATTATTCTATTATTGGGCGTTTGTATCAGACACTGATACTTCATCTGTTAATTTCTCAAACCAGGAAGATCCAGATCATATTTACCTGAACACAGGACATTATGCTGTTAAATTGAAAGCAGTTTCTTCATCCCAATGTATGGATTCAGTTTATAAAAATGTGTATGTAAAAGCAAATCCTTTTGTTCATTTCACTGTGTATGATGCATGCCTTGGAGACAGCAGCAGATTCTATGATTATTCAGTAGTGGATTCACCAGCAACTCTTGGAACCTGGAGATGGTATTTCGGTGATGGTGACAGCTCCTATGCTCAAAACCCAGTGCATTTATATGATACGGCTGGTGCATACAATATAACTCTGATCGTTGGAAGCAGTGAATCCTGTTCAGATTCCGCTTCAGTTCAAAGCCAGGTATTTGAACTGCCGGAACCTGGATTTACCACCACTTTTGGAACAAATGGAAGGGCAACATTTAAACCGGTTGCAGATAGCATGGGCCATTTTTACAGCTGGTATTTTGGCGATGGAGACTCATCGTCCGAATATAGTCCTACGCACAAATATGGATCAAATAATGATTATTTTGTAGAATTGATTGTTATGAATTCAAATGGATGTAAGATTAGCACGATTGATACGATAAGCATTTCAAATGTGCTCAGCGAAAAAGAATTACAAGCTCATAAATTCAGACTTGAAGTTTACCCAAATCCATTCACCACTTTAACGCAAATCAGTTTTGACTTAAATACCGGAGCAAAGATAAAGCTGGTAGTGTATGATGTGGCTGGAAAAAAGGTAGAAACTCTGGCAGAAGCCAGTATGAGAGCTGGCCGTTACCTGTATTATTTTGGTGGACAAAATCCTTTGCCAGCCGGTGTTTATTTCATTCGATTATATGTGAATGATAAGGTATTTGTAGAGCGGGTTGTAAAAGTACTTCTTCCATACTAATAATATGAATAAGCTTTTTTGACAACCAGCTGTTTTTCATTTTATTGATTTAAAGGCCTAAATGCTCTATTCCTTGTAGTGAATCTTTAAGGTGCAAATGCTTTTACTTCAAAACCGCTTTGTTAAGGACTGAGGTCGCATAGCATGCAGTTCAGGCGATTCTGCCAGGAAATCAATATTACTATATTCGTTTAAAAATTCTAATTAACTGATTTCTTGATTAACTTTATAATTCAAATAATGCTTTACTATTGCCGTCTTTTAGGTATTAAATTTTTCAGAACCATTTCATGAAAAAAAAGTTACTATTGAGAGAAAGTTTTGGTGCTAATCTGTTTATTTTTGCCAGCCTGGCTATTCTGATTCAGATCACCATAAATCTCCACATTTTCGACCCCTTTTATCGTGCTTTCAATGATTTTAAATTTACGGATTTAGTTTATTCACGATTTCATCAGAATGCAACTGATACAAATATCGTCATCGTCAATATAGGACAACTTGACCGCTCAGGAATTGCTGAATTAATAAATAAAATAGAGAATGAAGATCCGGCTGTAATTGCTGTTGATGCACTCTTTACTGATTTAAAAGATCCCCGGGGAGATTTGGCTCTGAAGGAAGCAGTTTCCAATTCAAAAAACATCGTTTTAGCCGCTGGATTAGTCCAATCTAAAAATAAGCATGCCGATGATCACCATCCAGCAGAAATCCAAACCCCCAATGCATTTCTTGGCAATGTAAATTATGGTACAGTCACACTAATTGCAGATAAAGGAACTACGATCAGGCATTTTGAAAGTTTTAGTAATGAAGGTCAGGGGCACATCGTACCATCATTCGCTGCAGAGATCGTCGGGCTTTACGATAAATCCGCCTTTCAAAAACTCAAGGACAGGAACAAGACCAAAGAAATTATCAATTATAAAGGTAATTTAGGAACATTCATGCACCTGGATCATCCTGATATTCTGAATTCTACTGCAGATCTAAACATACTCACAGGCAAAATTGTCATCCTGGGATATTTGAATGAACACATTGGGCTCATCAATGACCTGGAAGACATCTATTTTACACCTGTCAATCCAGTTTTCAGCGGGCGGACAAATCCAGACATGAAAGGGGTTGTCATACATGCCAATATTATATCCATGATATTGGACGAAAGCTATGTAAATGAATCAGCAAGATGGATTAACTGGCTGGTGGCATTTATTATTTGCTTGCTGCATGTTGTTTTATTTATGTATTATTATGTTGAAAATCATAAATGGTTTCACCCAATTGCCAAAATTGCACAACTTCTGTCAACCGTATTGATTGTTTGGCTTGTTTTTATTATCTATCGATATCTGCATGTTGAATTTGACTCTAAAATTACCGTAGTGAGTATTTTATTATCAGTTGACCTTTTATACTTCTACGATGGTTTCATAAAATTTATCGCCCGTAAATTTAATTACAAAAGCTATATCATTGAATATCATTAGCATGAGATCCAAATTTTTATACCTAATACTCCTTGCTATATTCTGTTGCAATGCCCGCGCAGATCAATATTTATTCAAAGTATTTTATGTAAAAGGGGATGTCCTTCTGCATCAAAATTCGAAAAACATTTCTCTTGTGAAGGATCATTTAATTTATAGTGGGGATGAAATAATCCTGGAAGAAAAAAGTACTGTTGTTTTACTTGATAACGAAAATAAACCTCTGGTCATTGAGCAAGTTGGAATTTACTCGACAAAAAAAATAGAACGGCTGTTCGAAAACATTGATCAGGACAATCTCACTCAAAAGTATTTTAGCTATGTGGTGGAAGAGTTTATGCAACATCACGGAGAAAAAGTATATACAGGTGCAGTTAGTCGGGGTGATGAAATGAGTATATTAAGACCTGAAGATTCCTGTATAATTATGAGCCAGCAGCTTCATTTTGAATGGAAAAATCCAGAATTCAAAAAATGTTGGTTATTTATCTATTCGACAGCCGGGAAGAGACTGTATGAAAGTCAGGTGATGGATTCTCAACTAATGTTTGACCTGGACCAGACTGTCCTAAAAAAAGGAGAGACCTATTTATGGATGGTATCTCTAAACCAGTACCCCTTAAAAGATGATTTGCTGAATGTGATCACAATTGCCTCAGATCAGCAAATTCATGATTACGAAAACAAATTGAAAATAATTAATGAACGTTTTGACGATAAAAACTTCCGTGAGGATTCTGAAACAAAGCTGCTCTTGATGTATGGATTTTTTCGTATGAACCGATTATTTGATGAAGCCCTTAAGATTAAAAAAGTAATCCTTGACAATTTCCCGAATTCGAATATGTTTAATGACTGGTGAGTCCAATTTTCTTTAATTCCCATTTATGACCACTGCCATTCAGGTTTAGCAACACAAAAGACGAATCAGAGAAATTGACAATATCCCATACATTGGAGTGATCCAACCGCAATAATGTATTTCCTTCATCTACCTCATAAATCCCAAATAATATAGTGGAGTCAATCGTATATTCATAGGTGCCATCTTTAAAGAATGCACAAGTCTGGTAGTCATTATCTTTCAGCAAGTCATCCCCGTCCTCATCCAGTGCCTCAGTCCAAATCCATACGCCATCTATAGCTAAAGGATCTTCAAAATTGAGTATATCACATGCATGCAACAGGAATAGAAGAAGAGCCAGAAGTGAGATTCTTTTCATCATTTTTGTAGATTTTGAAAACGAAAGTTATAAAATTATTTTTAAAAAACAATCAATCAATTAATTCTTAGGGACTTACAGACCAATTTACAACAAAAAATCATTATGCATCAGCATGGAGTTTTTGGTTCATTAAAGAATACTCCATTTTCGTATTCCAGGTATTAAAGAAAGAGAAATAATATAAATTAATGACTGAATAATTAATTAATAATTCGCCTATTCATTTTTATCCAAATGGCCTAATTGATGTTGGCTGCTATTTGAATTGAAATATGCTTTTTTGCTATTTTCCTTTATTTTGTTATATTGCATACGTTTTAATTAAAAATCTGAGAATTAACTATCTACGACATGTATAGAAACATTATAGTTTTATTGATTTGCTTATTGATCTGGATTAGTGGTTCATCCTATTATTATGTTTGTAAAATCCGCTGTGATTGTGGCAACTCAATCCAGGCAGCAAACAAAGATGATCAGGAAGACAATAAAAAGGATCCAATAGAAATAGCTGTAGAAGGGGATGAAGAGATAATGGAATCCGTTCAGGAGTCAACTGAACAAATTCCTGCTAATCAGGAAGTAGAAGTAAGTGAGCCTGGTTTATATACATTTCATGCCGAATTTGAATCCGGAACTGTTCCAATTGATGACGATGCTATGGCCTATTTTGATGAACTTAAAGCGTATTTAAATGCCTATTCAGAAGCAAAAATAAAAATATGTGGTCATGCTGATAGTAAAGGATCTGAAGAGATTAACATGAAATACAGTTTGTTGAGGGCGAATAATGTAAAAGATTATTTAGTTATTGCAGGAATTGAGGAAAACAGGATTATGATAGAAGCTAAAGGAGAGCTCGAACCCATTGCTTCCAATGAAAGCGAAGAGGGAAGATCTGAAAACAGAAGAGTAGAAATATCAATCTTAAAATAAAATATTATGGCTGAAAGATTTACCACTGATTTATTATTTATTCTAATTGTATTGCTTGTTGCTGCTATTTTAGGTTTTTTAATTGGCTATTTTTTGTCCAGATCCAGAAAACATCAGTGCACTGAATGTGAGGCTAATAAAGAACAGATTAATGCGCTTAAACTGCAATTGGCAGAATTGAAAACAAGCTTAGCGAAACAACAAGCAATCACTTCATCAGCATCTAAGGAAGTAAAAACTGCTGAAAAACAGATAGTTAATCCGGTTTTTGATGCTTCACTTGCCAGCAATATTTTGGGGAGAAAAATCAGGCAGGATGACCTTCAGATTATTAAAGGCATTGGCCCTAAAATATCAAAAATTCTACAGAAAAAGGGCATTCATGTATGGTCGGATTTGAATAAAACAAAAGCTGACACCATTAAAGATATTTTGCTGACTGAAGGAGGCGAAAAGTACCATATCCATGAAACTGAAACATGGCCCGAACAGGCAGAATTTGCATTGAATGGTCAGTGGCAAAAACTGAAAGATTTTCAAGGCAAACTAATCAATGGCAAATTGACCCAGGTTGATTAATGAAATTGAAATATTATTATATTCTTGTATTTTTCATTCTTGCAGGAACCATTCTGGATTCCTGTTCTGCGCACAGGGAAAAAGAAAAAAATAATGAGTTTTACCGTGTCAAAAGAGTCGTTGACGGGGATACTTTTTGGTTGGATGATGGCAGTTCAAAAGGTCTCAAAGTTAGACTCATCGGTATAGATGCACCTGAATCAAGAAAAACAGGTCATAAAGAAATAGGACATTATGGTCATGAAGCAAAAGAATTTCTGAACCGGTTTTTAACTGCTGAAATGGTCAGATTGGAATTTGATATCGAAAGAGAGGATAAGTATGGTAGAACTCTTGCTTATGTGTATCTCAAAGATGGCACATTTGTGAATACTGAGCTGGTGAAACAAGGATATGCAGTGGCATTAACTATTCCTCCAAATGTCAAATATGCAAATTTATTTGTGAAATTTCAGCGGCAGGCAAGAAAAAATGAACTGGGGCTTTGGAAAAAAAGATAATATCTGAATGATCTGAAGAAGAAAATATCAGTTCAACTAATTTTACAAACAATAAATACTAAAGTATGTTTTATTTAAGATTGAACAAAGTTAGGATTCTAAATAATAGAGAATTACTGGGCAAAGCCGAAATACAATTAATGAGTTTCGTTACATTAGGAGATGCTGATTTCCCAATGCTTGCTGATTTCTTTAAAACAAATGATGATAAGCAGAAAAAAGAACTCATAAAACAAGCTGTTACAAAAGTGGTCAGCTCCAGGATAATGCCTGAAATACAAAAGATTAAGGATAACCAGATCATTTACTTCGGGGACTGTGGATACAATCTGTATGTTTCTGAAACAATACCTGACAATTTTAACTGGTTGCTTCTTGCTATTGATATAGACAAAAAACAAAGAGACAATGCTGCATTGATGGGAGATATACTGACAGATAAAAACATCGGCTCAATGGTTACATCAATCGGAAGTCTTGCTACTTTGTCAAACCCTGTTACCGCTGCAGTCACTACATTAACATCTATGGTAGCTGATTCATTAATTAAAGTATTCAAACAGGAAAGAGACGACCAGGCCGGACTTTTACTGACATCCTTTATAAGAAGCCAGCATTATCCATATGGGAAAAGAGACAGGGAAGACGTTCCGGATACTACTGGAAATATGTTTATCGATTACACCATTTTTGCTTTTTAAATCTAGCACGTATTTGAAAACCGAAGATATTTACCAGATATAGCCGAAATTATTTGACCATGCCAGGATGTTCAAAATGAGTAATTTAAATTGTCCTTGGGTGGTCAGTTTGTCCTGACTTTCCAGCAAGCTGCGATAACTACACCTTTTGTGCTATTTTGTATTGAATACGCATAATGAGCAGTTACATTTCAAACTTGTTTTAGCTCCCCGGATTCACAACTTCCTGATATTCTGGCATATAATTATTTATAAAAAGGGATTTTGGGGTTAAAATGTTTTACCTGGGGCTAAAAATAAAAAAGGCGACAAGCTGAAACGCTTGTCGCCCTAAGTAGCAGGGACGGGACAAATATCGAACTTTTTCATTCAGGATATCATGTTGATTCTTGAACATTCGAAATTTAAAAGAATTTCTGTTTCATAGGTTTATTAAGTTCTATTTTTGTTTACAAGTATAAAGAGGAAATATAATGAATCAATATCCAGTTGATTATAAAAGCACAATTCAGTTATTGAAGCAATCAATAGTTGAAAGTAGATACCAAGCTGCAAAATTAGTTAATCAACACTTGCTTGGTTTATACCATTTCATTGGAAGTATTATTTCCAAAAAAGTTATTGAGGCGAATTGGGGTGACAAGATTCTTGAAAATATTTCAGATGACCTTCAAAAAGAAATGCCTGGACTAAGAGGTTTTTCTTCTCAGAATTTAAAGAAGATGCGAATTTTCTTTGAAGCTTATCAAGATCAGATAGGTTCAGCACTGCCAAACCAAAATGACAATAAGCAAATTGGTTCAGCACTGCCGAACCAAATTCACAAGGAATTCTGGAACATTGGCTTTACTCATCATTACCTCATTGTTTCAAAAACAAAATCACTTGATGAAAGGAAATTCTATATTAATGAGACAAGCAAAAATGCCTGGTCTTCAAGAGTTCTTGAATATCATCTGAAATCTGATTTATACCACCAACAAGGAAAATTATCCTCAAACTTCACAGATACCTTGCCAGCTGTAGATCATGCATTAACTCAGTTTAAGGACGAATATCTATTGGATTTTATCAATGTAGAAGAAAGTGAAGATGAAAGAATCTTAGAAAATGAAATCGTTTTAAACATCAAGAATTTCTTAATGAGTTTAGGAACAGGGTTTACATTTATTGGCAATCAGCACAGGTTAATTGTTGATGGTGATGAGTTCTTTGTTGACCTGCTTTTTTACAATCGACAAATTCAAGCGTTAGTAGCGATTGAGCTGAAACGAGGAAAATTCAAACCTGAATATGCTGGACAACTAAATTTCTACCTAAATGTTTTGGATGATCAAATGAAGTTGCCTCACGAAAACCAGACTATTGGAATAATTCTATGTAAGGAGAAAAGCAATACTGTTGTTGAATATGCTTTAGGGAATATTAAAAAACCAATGGGCGTAGCTACATTTAAAACTGCAAGTGAATTACCAGAGACATACCGAAAGGTTATGCCAGAAACTGAAGATTTAAAGAAACTGTTAAAGTAAAACACTCAAATACAAAAACAATAGAACAGGACTCGAACCAATCAAGCCATACAATATCAAGAAGTTAAGGGTTTTTAAGAATTTAGGCAAAAAACAAAAGCCACTGAAATTCAGTGGCTTTTGAAATAGTAGCGGGGACGGGACAAATATCGAACTTTTCTAAAAATCCGTACTTGCATTTTAATAATGATATTAAGCTGATATTGAGTCACTCAATTGTTTTTGACAACATAAATAAGATTGTGACTGGTCTCTAACTTCGGACTGTGCCTTCGGAAAAGCCTGCCCGACTATGACATTCCCGTCCGTACCGGAACGGGCGGACAGGCGGGCCTGCCTTTGCCGGTCAGGCAGGCACATTTTTCCGAAAGCTAGACTGTAATTGGGTTTCTTTCTTTAAATTGTATCCCCTCTACCAAATAGGTCTTTTATAGAACCGGAAGGCTGCCTGTGTGCCTCTTTTTGAATTAACTCTGTATCCTACAGAAATGATCGCATCAAGGTTATAAAACTTGATATTTCTTCGCACATCTCGTTTTCCTTCCTTTTGAAACACCGAGAAAAACTCGGTAGTTGCTCTTTCATCCAAGTAAGAATAAATGGCAAACTTTCTGGTACAAGCAGAGAATGGTTTCCTAATGGTCAACTTTATAAAGAGGTGCAATATTCAAATAACTTAATAAATGGAAGGTTCAGACAATATAATACATCTGGTAAAATAACTTCTGAAAAATATTACATTAACAATAAAATTGTTGTTAAATAAGGCTAATGTTTTGTAATATACTTAATTCGTATTCTTTGTAAAACATGCCCTTTTACGCGCATGTTTGTAGATGAGTATCAGGGAAAGGACATATCGAACTATATCATGATAGATGTCGGATTAATTATTGATCATGTAAAACTTGCATTCCAATATGTGCAAATTCGAAACAAAAACTGTGTAATATAAATATACATGTTGTGTAATTTGAAATTTAGAAGCGTGTAAATTCAAAATATAGCATATATTTGTACTATGATAATTGAACGCAACATTGCCCACTCTTTATTAACAATGATAACAAAGTACCCGGTAATTGCATTAACCGGGCCCAGACAATCGGGAAAAACAACATTATTAAAAGATATTTTTAGTGAATATGATTATGTAAGTCTTGAGAATCCTGATAACAGGGCATTTGCTGACAGTGATCCTAACGGATTTTTATTAAGGTATGCTTCAAAAGTTATTATCGATGAAGCTCAAAGGGTACCCCATCTATTTTCATATATTCAAACAAAGGTGGATGAGTCAAATGAAATGGGACAGTATATTCTATCAGGTTCGCAGAATTTCCATTTAATGCAGGAGATTACCCAGAGTCTTGCAGGAAGAGTAGCAATATTCAAATTATTTCCTTTTGACCTAATGGAAATGAAGAAAGGGGGAATATTAAATAATGATTATTTGGAGAACCTAATTACCGGATTTTATCCAGCAATATTTGATAGAAAGATAAAACATCAAACATATTATTCAAATTATATACAGACTTATATTCAAAGAGATGTAAGTCAAATAATTGGTATAAGAGATCAGAATTCTTTTAAAAAATTTCTTGGAATCGTAGCAACTCGTGCTGGACAGCTATTGAATTTAAATGATATTGCAAGGGAGGTTGGAATTACTCAACCAACAGCAAAATCTTGGTTATCAGCACTTGAAAGTAGTTATATTGTTTTTAGTCTTCAACCCTATCATGAAAACTCCAGTAAAAGAGTTGTAAAAACTCCAAAACTATATTTTTATGATACAGGTTTGCTATGCTTCCTTTTAAAGATCAAACAGACTGAAGATCTTTATACACATTGCATTAAAGGAAACCTTTTTGAGAATTTAATTATTGCTGAATATTTTAAAAGGATGCATCATCTTGATGAAATAAACGATTTATGGTTTTGGAGAGACTCACATGGCAACGAAGTTGATCTTCTGTATTTCAAAGAAAACGATCTTTACATTACTGAAATAAAAGCCAATCAGACAATTATGCCACGGCATTTTAAAGGACTTTCCTATTTTGAGAAACACGCAAAAAGCTACAAATTAATTAAGCAACTGGTTTATGCTGGAAATGAAAATCATGAAAGGAATTTGGGTAAAGTTGTCTCATGGAAAGACTTATTATATTAGAAAAACAAAAGCAGAACTTGAAAGAGATTTTTATCTTAAACTTTCTATTAAAGAAAGGTATGGTTCATATGAATTAGAGAGGCAGATAAATAATGGATTATTCAAAAGATCTAAAATAATCAACACAAAAACCTCAGTAGTGCTGAGAGAAATCCATCATCAAGCAACAAATGCATTTAAAGACAATTACATTCTTGAGTTTTTATCAAAAGATCAGAAAACAATTTAACAGGAATCGAACCTATCAAGTCTCACAATATAAGGACATTAATAAATTTCTGTAAAATCATCAAAAAAAAAAGCCCCTGAAAATCAGAGGCTTCTAACTTCGTAGCGGGGACAGGACTTGAACCTGTGACCTTTGGGTTATGAGCCCAACGAGCTACCAACTGCTCCACCCCGCAATATCTATTTTTAAGAACTAATTATTCTTTTTTTGAGTAGGCAAAGATAGTAAATTAATTAATCTGCAATTGTAGTTATGCAGATTTAAAGCCAATGTTAGGCATTTGCTTGACAATTACCTTATTTTTGAAATAGGGCTCATGAAAAGATTCACTGATAATGAATAGCTGCGTTTGTTTGTTTTCCACGAAATCTCCTATCTCCCTGCCGGTCCAATAATAAATAATGCCAGTGGGATTTAAATTCCTGCTTGCCAGTTTAGTAAAGGATCTTAAATTACTTACTGCCCTGCCCAGGGCATAATCAAACTTCAATTTTAAATCCTCAGCCCTCGAATGCATCGCTTCAATATTATTTAATTCCAACTCTTCTGAAATTTCTGTAACGACCTTTATTTTTTTATTCCTTGAATCAACCAGGCTAAACCTACAATTAGGATATGCTACAGCTAAAGGAATTCCCGGGAATCCTCCTCCTGTGCCTATGTCGATGATAGTAGATTTTTCAGTAAAGCGGTCATATTTCAATAAAGTCAAAGAATGAAGAATATGGTGTAAAAACAAATTATTAATATCTTTTCGTGAAATCACATTAATTTTATCATTCCAAAAACGATAAAGATCCTCTAACTGAAGAAGCTTGTTTACTTTCGCCTGATCCAGCTCAGGGAAATAAGCCTTTATTGTTTTCGCCTGATCTACCAATATTTTTTATTTGAAAAGCTTGCAATGAAACCAAATAAGGGCAAAATAATCAGAATATATATAATTTCAAGTAGCGGCATGAACCAAATCAGCTTTTTTTGTTTCAACTTAAAAGCTACAAAAGAATATATGAGCATGGCTGATAAAGTTCTTACAACAAATATTGTCCAGCTTACATAGGAAGAAGGATTTATGATCAGTGAAGCAGCCAATAGAGCAAAAAAAGCAAAATAGGAAAGCCACAATGCACTTAACCAAAACCGATGCGTCCTTTTATATTCAATCCCCCCCTTTAAATGCCTTTTCTTTTGTTTAAACCATTTGTTGAACTTTGTATGTGCCTGTGTGTAAACAAATGCTTTTTTATCAATTTCAATGGCCACATTGAATTGTTTTGCGTTTTCATTCACAAACAGGTCATCATCTCCATAGGGAACATGTAAATGAGATGCAAATCCTCTTTTGTAAAAAAGCTCCTTTCTATAAGAAAGATTCCTTCCAACTCCCATATAGGTCATGCCTGCCAGGCTAAATGAGAAATATTGAATGGCCGTGAAAAATGCATCAAATTGAATCAGGATATTTAGCAGGGAATTCTTCCATTGGTAGGGTGAAAATCCCAATACGATCTCAATGTCATTCGAATAATGGCTTACTATTTTGCTAATCCACTCGAATGAATCAGGCTTACAGTCCGCATCTGACAGCAATATAATTTCATATTTAGCTTTCCGAATACCCAGGGTAAGTGCCAGTTTTTTCCCAATATGATCTTTGATGTGCTCTCCTACTGTAACTACCTTTAGTTTATCATTTTGTTTGGCTTTTTCCTTCAGAAAATCATAAGTACCGTCTTCTGATTGATCATCCACAACAATAATTTCAAACTCGGGATAATCCTGCCCCAGGAATGAATTTATATATTCCCGCAGGTTTTCTTCTTCATTTTTTGCACAGATTATGACTGAAACACCTTGCTCTACCTGATCAGAATGAACACTTCTTTTGTAAAAGGCCAGTCTTGAAAATAAAGCAAAAAAGAATAAAAACTGGAAAAATAAAGCAAAAATAAGAAGTATGAGGAATTCGTTTTGTAAGAGTTCAACTAACATAAATAGTAAATTCAAGTCGTGAAAATCGCTACGGAGCTGACTACGAATTTTAAAAAGATTTATGCTTTATCGAAAAGATTTAATAAACAATTTTTTAACCTTTGTGTTTATTAAAACATGCTGTTATTACTTGATTTATACTGAAAACGGGATCATGTTGGACATTTCTGGAACAACAATAAAGTATTGAGGCATAGGATATAAGGTATTATGAAAAATTGGATTTACCCTATCCCTTTTTCATAAGCTATATATAATAAATTGCAAATTAGCATTAAACAACTTATCAGGTATTTTGAGTATTTCTTTTAACATAGAATCAACGGATTCGGAATCCAAAGCAAGATGCGCAACCATAAAAACAAAGCGGGGTGAAATCCAAACTCCTGTTTTTATGCCAGTAGGAACTCTTGGATCTGTTAAAGGGATACATCAAAGAGAGTTGGAAAAAGACATCAATGCCCCGATTATCCTTGGAAATGCATATCATCTTTATTTGCGACCCGGACTGTCAATATTGGAAGAAGCGGGAGGATTGCATAAATTTATGAACTGGAAGAGGTTCTTATTAAGCGATAGTGGTGGTTACCAGGTTTTTTCACTCGCTCAAACCAGAAAAATTACCGAAGAAGGAGTCAAATTCAGCTCACACATTGATGGCTCAAAACATTTCATTACTCCTGAATCGGCCATTGATATTCAACGTACTATTGGTGCCGATATCGTCATGGCATTTGATGAATGCACAGCTTTTCCAATTGATCACGACCTGGCTAAAAAATCCATGGAATTGACACACAGGTGGATGAGCAGGTGCATCAAGCAATTCAATTCATCTACACATAAATACGATTATCCTCAAAGTTTATTTCTAATTGTCCAGGGCAGCACCTTTGCAGATTTAAGAAAAGAATCAGCCTCTTTCATAGCTGAACAAAATGCAGAAGGAAATGCAATTGGTGGTCTTTCAGTGGGAGAACCCGAAGAGCTCATGTATGAAATGACCGAACTGGTTTGCGATTTGTTGCCCCTTAATAAGCCACGTTACCTGATGGGAGTTGGCAGTCCGCTAAATATTCTGGAATCCATTGCAAGGGGTGTGGATATGTTTGATTGTGTCATGCCGACCCGAAATGCAAGACATGGTATTCTATATACTAAAGAAGGAATCATCAATATTAAAAATGAAAAATGGAAAAATAGTACGGATCCTATAAATGAAGATCCCATAAGTTTTGTGGATGAATACTATTCAAGAGCTTATTTAAGGCATTTACTAATATCCAAGGAGCTTTTGGCAGCTCAAATTGCTTCTGTGAACAACCTGGCTTTTTATTTATGGCTGGTTCGAGAAGCCAGGAAGCATATACAATTCGGGGATTTTAGTCATTGGAAAAAAGAAATGGCTGAAAAATTGAATCAAAGACTGTAAGCTTTAGTTATGAGTAAATTATTAAGCATAATTGATAGATACATCATCAGGAATTTCCTGTCCACATTTGTTTTTATCCTGGCTTTGTTTATTCTCATTTCTGTTGTATTCGACTTTTCTGAAAAAATTGATGATTTCCTTAACAGAGGTGCTCCTTTAAATGAGATCCTTTTTGACTATTACCTGAACTTCATACCTTATTTTATGAATTTGTTCAGCCCTCTTTTTATATTCATTTCAGCTGTTTACTTTACTTCAAGGATGGCATATAATACCGAAATCGTAGCCATGCTGTCAGCAGGTGTAAATTTTTATCGCTTATTAAAACCCTATTTCATCGTATCCGTTATACTGGCTCTTTTCTCCTGGTACCTGACCGGCTGGGTCATTCCAACCGGAAACGACAAATTAATAGAATTTGAATCCAAATATATCAACGATCCGGTGATGAGAAGGAACACCTATTTGCACAAGCAAATAGCACCTGATGTTTTCATCTATATCAGAAACTACAACAGAACAGAGAATTCTGGGAGCCGGTTTACTCTTGAAAAATTTGATACTACCAGGCTTAAATTCAAGATCGCCGCTTTAAAAATCCAATGGATAGAATCGACTGAAGAATGGCAATTGACTAACTATACCATTCGAAAGCTAGAAGGCCTTAAAGAAACATTGGTGAAAGGAGAAACCTTGAATTTAACTTTGCCTATGCACCCCAGAAACTTTGGGATGAAAACTGAAAATATCCAATCCATGAATAACAGGGAATTGTCTCATTTTATCAGGGCTGAAAGGCTCAGAGGTGAGGATCTGGTTACATTTTATATTGTAGAGAAATCAAAACGTACATCCATGCCAGCTGCCACATTCATTTTGGTGCTTATAGCCTATTCTATTTCTTCAAGACGGATTCGTGGCGGATTGGGGCTGCATCTGGGGATCGGAATATTAATAGCCTTTTCCTATATATTATTTATGCAATTCTCTACCATTTTTGCCATTAATGGAAATCTCAATCCTGTGTTGGCTTGTTGGATCCCAAACATTTTGTACGCTGTTCTGGGACTTATTCTTTTGTTGAAGGCCCCAAAATAAAAAACTGATTCGTACAGATTTATTGTGAATAAGTCTCCTGATTTGGCACAAAATCAATCTGCTAATTACTTCATTGGAATCCAAATAATTGACCTGGTTTAATTCCTTCGCATATTTTTTATCCTTTGATTGATAAGTGGAAATTTCATATCATATAAGAATCAAAGCAATTAGCGAAAACCATGCTTCTCTATACGATTTATTACTAATTTTCTGAATATCTTTAACTTATAAGACTAATAGAATTATCCTATTAAAATCCCTCACTTGTATTGATCTAACCTGACTAACTGGTTTACAGCAATCTATACGCACATAAAAACTTTTCCACAAAATTTTGATTTCAAGTAAATCAGTTTATCTTTGTGGGAGAAAGTGGTAAAATGTGGGAGAATCATTCTCAATTTTAATCAAATCAAAAGAAATTGTCAATGTCCGGCTTCATTGGAGAATATGAGTGCAAAATAGATGCAAAGGGAAGGATCAAACTCCCGGTGGATTTACTGAGGCAAGTACCTGAGGATGCAAAAAATAAGTTTGTGATTAACAGGGGATTTGAACATCATCTTGTTTTGTACCCCGCTAATGAATGGGAGATCATCACCGAAGAAATCAATAAGCTAAATAACTACGACAGAAAGGTTCGTGAATTCAGGCGATTCTTTTATCGGGGTGCAAATGAGCTTACACTTGACAGTTCTTCCAGGATTTTACTTCCAAAAACATTGATAGAATGGTCAAAAATTGATAGAGAAATAGTTCTGTTTTGCCATACAAACATGATTGAAATCTGGGCCAAAACTGCCTATGATGGCTTATTAAGTACTGAGCCGGAAGATTTCTCCCTGCTTGCAGAAAATGTAATGGGCAATAAGAAAGAACATGACGGAGACTAGTACTTATCATGAACCTGTGCTTTTAAAAGAAAGCATTGATGGATTAAATATTGATCCAACAGGAATTTATGTCGATGTCACTTTTGGAGGAGGAGGCCATTCCAGGGAAATCCTTAAATATCTTAGCAAAGGAAAACTGATTGCGTTTGATAAAGACAAAGACTCTGTCAGCAATTCCATAGTAGATGAAAGATTTACATTAGTGCATCATGATTTTTCTTATTTGAAAAATTTTCTGAAGTACCTGAATGTGTTGTCCGTAAATGGAATTCTTGCCGATTTGGGCGTTTCTTCTCATCAATTTGACACGGCAGACAGGGGCTTCTCTTACCGCTGGGATGCCAAGCTGGATATGAGAATGGATCAGGATTCGGAAAATTCAGCATTTCATCTACTCAATGAATCCACAGAAGAAGATTTACACAAATATTTTGGCATGTTTGGAGAAGTTAAAAATGCCAAAACACTGGCCAGGACAATAGTGGAATCCAGGAAAACAAAGCCCATCCAGACCACTTCCCAACTGTATGCAATTATTGAAAAATGCACACACAGGAATGATCATCTCCCAAAATATGCTGGCATGGTATTCCAGGCACTGAGAATAAGGGTTAATAATGAGCTGGAATCACTGAATCGATTTTTAAAGCAGTCAGAAGATGTACTGATAACAGGAGGCAGGTTAGTAATAATCACTTATCACTCCCTGGAGGATCGCCTTGTTAAAAACTTTATGAAAAGTGGGAATGTGGACGGAAAAATGGAAAAAGACCTCTACGGGAACTTTAATTCTACATTGAAATTAATCCACAGGAAGCCTGTACTGCCCTCCGGATCAGAGCTTCAGCATAATAAACGGGCAAGAAGTGCAAAACTCAGAATAGCTGAAAAAATATAATATGGTAAACAGGAAAATAAATTCAGGCAATAAATTAAGCAGATTATTTGATTTTGATTTTAGCATTACCAAGGAAAGAATTCCAAATTTCCTGCCCTTTGTTCTTTTCATTTCACTGCTTATCATTCTTTACATTGGCAATAAATACTATTCTGAAAAGTCATACCTGGAAGAAAACAGGCTTAGAAATGAGCTGAAGGAATTAAGAGCCGAATCATTAACAACCAAGGCCGAGCTTGTCAATAAAACAAAAGAATCAGAAGTGGCGAAGATCGTGGAAAAAATTGGATTGGAGGAAGTCAAAGAACCACCCAAAAAGATAATAGTCGAAAAAGGTGAATACTAAACGCGACATATTAATTCGAGTTTACCTCTCATTTGTGTTTTTCATTCTGATTGGCATGGCCATAAGTACACAAATTGGAAAAATTCAATTTAAGGAAGGGAAATACTGGCGATCCATATCCGATAGCCTGACAACCTCCTTTCGATCCATTGAGCCTATCAGGGGAAATATCTACTCTTCTGATAACAAACTGTTGGTAACATCCATTCCCATTTATGAATTAAGAATTGACTTCAAGACTCAGGCCTGGCTTGATGAAGAATATTATGCTCAATACATTGATAGTTTTTGTTTTAAAATGTCACAGCTCTTCAAAGATGCTTCAGCCAAAGAGTATAAATATCGTATTTCACGTGCTAAAAACAGGAAAGAACGATATTATCTCCTGAAAAGGAATGTCAACCACAATTACCTGAAAGCCGTAAAAGGATTTCCATTCCTTCGTATGGGTAAATACAAAGGAGGATTAATTGTTGAGCAACATAGCATAAGGATACATCCATTTCAATTGCTGGCTGAAAGAACAATCGGATATAAGGTACCGAATGTCCAGGGAGTTGGACTTGAAGGCGCTTTTGACGAATACCTGGCGGGAAAGGACGGCCAGAGATTGATGCAAAAGATATCCGGGGGCCAGTGGATTCCCATCAATTACGATAATGAAGTGGAACCTGAAGATGGGAAAGATATTATTTCAACCATTGACGTCAATATCCAGGATTTTACTGAGGAAGCATTATTGAAAGCGCTTATTACGCATGAGGCGAAAAACGGTTGCGCAGTGGTAATGGAGGTAGAAACCGGTCATATAAAAGCCATTGCCAATTTGAAAAGAAATGCCAATGGTGCTTACGGAGAAACTTACAACTATGCCGTAGGAGCCAGCACTGAACCAGGCTCCACTTTCAAGCTGATCACTGCGATGATCCTCCTGGACAAAGGACTGGTTAAACTCACCGATATCATTGATACCCGGGATGGAAGTTATGAGTTTTACGATCGGGTTATGCGGGATAACCATCCCACAGGCTATGGCCAGATTTCATTCAAAGAGGCGTTTGAGCTATCCTCAAATGTGGCTTTTTCAAAACTTGTTTTTGATAATTTCAATAAAAATCCAAAGGCATTTATCCAGGAGATTCAAAAAATGTCAATCGATCAACCACTGGGGATTGGGATTGCCGGAGAGGGCAAACCCATGTTCAAAAGCCCTGGTCATGATGAGTGGTCAGGGATCACCCTGCCCTGGATGTCAGTTGGATACGAATTGTTAATGACTCCCCTACAGATGTTAACTGTATACAATGCCATTGCTAACAAGGGAAAAATGATTAAACCGCTTTTCGCAGAGGAAGTAAGGCATATCGATCAGGTGGTTAAACATTATGAAACCGAAGTGATTAATAAACAAATCTGCTCTAAAAAAACATGTGAACAGCTTAAAATATTATTGGGAGGAGTGGTCTTGTCCGGTACTGCAAAAAACATAAAAAGCAAGCAATACAAAATTGCGGGAAAAACCGGCACTGCCCTGGTTGCACTTCAAGGAAGCTATAGCAAGGACAAGAAGTATCAGGCATCATTTGCAGGTTATTTTCCTGCTGATAACCCAACATATTCCTGCATTGTGGTGATAACTGATCCGAGCATGGGCCATATTTATGGATCAAGTGTAGCAGCACCGGTTTTTAAAGAAATTGCAGATAAAATACATGCAAAAGGAAATAAAAACTATTTAACAAAGGATGTTAAAGCCGATGATAGATACCACCTACTTCCCATTGTCAGGTTTGGAAAAAAAACAGACTTAATAAATATCAGTTCTTATCTCGGACTTGAAATGAAAATGAATTCATCCGGATCAGAGTGGGTATATGTCAGGCCAGAAAACAATCAAATTCAATTGTATACGAAGAATATTAAAGAGGATATAGTGCCTGATGTGAGAGGGATGGTACTCTCAGATGCGATCTATATCCTGGAAAACCTGGGGCTCAAGGTCCATGCCCGGGGTGTTGGAAAAATTAAAACCCAATCCTTAGAACCGGGTAGCCGGATTGATGCAAATACTGTTATTCGACTTAAGTTAAGTTAATTGAAAATACTGCATGACATATTGAAAAAAACGGATTTCGAAGTGATTTCAGGAAATGTCCAGACAGCTATTAATGAAATTCAGTTTGATTCCAGAAACATCCGTTCAGGAGATGTTTTTGTGGCTATAAAAGGCTCTCAATCAGATGGACACCATTTTATTGATCAAGCGATTGAACAAGGCGCCCTGGCAATTGTCTTGGAAGAAATACCTGAAAAACTGGCGAAGCAGGTTTGCTATATTAAAACGAAACAATCAGCGAAATCACTTTCACTGATGGCAGCTGAATATTATGGAAATCCCACTCAGGCAATAAAACTGGTAGGTGTTACTGGAACAAATGGAAAAACAACCGTTGTCAGTCTGCTTTTCAATCTGTTCAAAGAATTAGGTTACTGCTGTGGATTAATATCTACTATTCGCATCATGATCGATGAAGATGAGATTTCAGCTACTCATACAACTCCTGATTCTTTACAGCTTAATAAACTGTTCAAAAAAATGGCAGAAAAGGGTTGTGATTATTGTTTTATGGAAGTCAGTTCACATGCCATTGATCAATTCCGAATTGAAGGATTACAGTTTAATGTAGCTGTTTTCACTAATATAACACACGACCATTTAGATTATCATCTAACATTTGATCACTATATCAAAACCAAAAAACAATTTTTTGATGCACTCATGAAGGATGCATTTGCTGTGGTAAATAAAGATGATAAAAACGGAGCTGTTATGATTCAAAATACAGCGGCAAAAGCAATATTCTATGGAATTAAAAATCAAGCTGATGTAAAGACAAAAATCATTGAAAATGATATGAATGGATTGCATCTGCAACTTGACAATAAAGAATTTTATAGCAATAGTGTTGGTCTCTTCAATGCGTATAACTTAACCGCTGTTTATGCAACGGCACAGGTACTCGGACTTGAAGACGAATCCATTTTAAAAGTCCTTAGCCAACCACAATCTGTTGACGGCCGATTCGAATTCATTTATAAGCATCCTTCATATAAGGCAATAGTCGATTATGCCCACACACCAGATGCCCTGGAGAATGTAATTGATACCATTGTAGAAATAAAGAAAAAAAATGAACGATTAATCACGGTATTTGGATGTGGAGGAAACAGGGATAAAAATAAAAGACCGGAAATGGGACGAATTGCCAGCACAAAATCTGACCTTGTTTTTATCACTTCCGATAATCCCCGCTATGAAGAGCCTATGGATATCATTAAAGATATTGAAAAAGGGGTGCCTGAAGATCTGGCAGCTAAATGTATCAGCATTTCAGATCGCGAAAATGCCATTAAAACAGCCTGCCTGATGTCGAAACCGAATGATATTCTTTTAATTGCTGGCAAAGGCCATGAAACATACCAGGATGTCAAAGGTGTTAAAAGCCATTTTAACGATAAAGAGGTTTTGTTAAAATATCTAAAAGAAATGTAAGCAATGCTGTACCACCTATTTACATATCTCGACCAAAAATTTGATCTGATTGGAGCAGGTGTATTTCAATACTATACGTTCCGAACTGCTATGGGCGTTTTATTTTCTCTCATCATTGCAGCATTTTTTGGGAAACGCATCATTCTCTATTTGCAGTCAAAACAGATAAGTGATGATAATCGTGAATTGGGACTGGAAGACAAATACGATAAAAGCAGGACGCCTACCATGGGTGGTATTATTATCTTGTTAAGCATTTTGATTCCTACCCTTCTTTTCGCAGATCTGACTAATATCTATATCATTCTGATTATCATTTCAACTATCTGGCTAGGCTTGATCGGCTTCATAGATGACTATATAAAGGTTTTTAAGAAAAATAAAGCCGGTTTGGCAGGCCGGTATAAACTGCTCGGCCAGGCTTCTCTGGGAGTCATTGTCGGACTTACTCTTTATTTCCACCAGGATGTGGTGATGCGTGAAACTCTTACTGAAAAACAATACATGGCCCAGAAACAGGAATTAGAGGCCAGCCATGCTATCATTAAATACAATGAAGCAAGCAATACCTACCAGGCAGAATACAAATCCACCAAAACAACTATTCCTTTTATAAAAAACAATGAACTAGATTATTCTAAATTCCTGAAGTTTATCGGTCCCAACTATCTTGACTGGGCCTGGTTGATCTATATCCCCATCATCATATTTATCATTATGGCTGTTTCCAACGGGGCCAATTTAACAGATGGATTAGATGGGCTGAATGCAGGAGTTTCAGTTTTTATTGTGCTTACTCTTGCCATTTTCGCCTACGTTTCAGGGAACACCATTTTCTCTGAATACCTGAACATTATGTATATACCAAATCTGGGTGAGATAGCGATTTTTTCCGGGGCTATGATAGGAGCCTGTATTGGATTTCTGTGGTATAACGCCTATCCAGCACAGGTATTTATGGGTGATACAGGGAGCTTATCCATAGGAGGACTGGTTGCTATTCTTGCCATTATTGTTCGCAAGGAATTATTAATTCCCATTCTATGCGGAGTATATTTTATCGAAACAATCTCGGTATTGATACAACGATACTGGTTCAAATACACACGCATTCGATATGGTAAAGGAAGGCGCGTATTTCTGATGGCTCCCATTCACCACCATTATCAAAAGAAAGGATACACCGAACCCAAGATAGTCGCAAGATTTTGGATAGTTGGTATTTCCCTGGCCATTTTAACCTTCATTACGCTAAAACTCAGATAATGGATTTAGGCAACATTAAACATATCGTTGTTTTAGGCGCTGGAGAAAGTGGTACAGGTGCAGCAATCCTCGCTGCTCAAAAGGGCTTTAACGTCTTCGTTTCTGATAATGGTGAATTGAAAAAATTATTCAAAGATGAACTGATTGAAAGACATATCGATTTTGAGGAATCAAACCATAACATGACCCAAATACTGGATGCCGATCTGATTATTAAAAGCCCGGGCATTAAAGAAAGTAGCGAAGTGATGCAAGCCATCTCAAAGAAAAATATTCCTGTAATATCTGAAATTGAGTTTGCCAGCTATTTTACACAGGCGAAAATAATCAGTATTACCGGCAGCAACGGTAAAACGACCACTACACTCCTCACACATCATATTCTAAAAAATGCAGGTTTAAATGTCACTTATGGTGGAAATGTGGGAGTTAGCTTTGCCCGAAGGGTGGCTGAAGAATCTTTTGATTATATCGTGCTGGAATTAAGCAGTTTTCAGCTTGATTACATCATTGAATTCAAAAGCCACATCGCTATTCTGCTCAACATCACACCAGATCACCTGGACCGATACCATTATCACCTGGAGGAATATGCACTTTCCAAAATGAGAATTGCATGGAATCAAACCAAAGAAGACTACTTTATCTATGATCAGGACGATGAGATCACCATGAAATATATTGGCCACCTGAAGTCAAAAGGTCAGCGACTTCCGTTTACTCAGGAACAAAAACTGAATTTGGGAGCATGGCTGGAAAACGAATTGATAAAAATCAAAATCAACGAACAATTAAAAGTAGATATAGATATGAATATTTTATCCCTAGTAGGAAAACACAATCGTTACAATTCAATGGCAGCTTCCACGGCAGCTTGCGCATTAGAATTAAAAGATGATGTCCTGAGAAGCAGCCTGTCTACTTTTCAGAACATTGAACATCGACTTGAGTTTATTGCTAAAATTCAGGGGAAGGAGTTTGTCAACGATTCTAAAGCAACAAACCTAAATGCAGTGTGGTATGCTTTGGAAAGCATGAATAAAAAAGTGATCTGGATAGTCGGAGGAATTGACAAAGGCAATAACTATGACGAAATAATACCATTGGTAAAAGAAAAAGTCAGAGGAATTATCTGCCTGGGAGTAGATAATAAGAAAATTCTTGAAGCATTTAGCGATGAGATAGAGATGATTTTTGAAACAACCTCCATGAGTGATGCGGTTGAAATAGGATTTCGAATGGCGATACCCGGAGAGGTTATTTTGCTTTCACCGGGCTGTGCAAGCTTCGACTTATTTAAAAACTATGAAGACCGCGGTGATCAATTTAAAAACGCTGTGAAAAACTTGTAATTTTTCTTTTTAAACATGACTAAGGAGTAAAAATGAATTGGATCTTAACACGAATTAAAGGAGATATTCACATCTGGTTAGTGGTATTAATGCTGACGGTGATTTCTGCTATTATGGTGTATAGTTCAAGTGCTTCTTTGGGTTACAGCAAGCGAGCCGGAAATATGGAATATTACCTGTTTCGTCAGATTGGCTTTATAATCATTGGTCTTCTGTTCATGTATGGGACACATCTGGTCAACTATATCTACTTTTCACGTATTGCCCAGATATTACTGTACATTTCATTTCCCCTGCTTCTTGTCACCTATATCTTTGGCCCTGACATTAATGAAGCAAAACGCTGGTTGATGGTTCCCGGAACGAATCTTACATTCCAAACATCCGATCTTGCCAAACTAGCCCTTATCATGTATTTAGCCAGAATGCTTTCAAAAAAACAGGCTGTTATAAAAGACTTTAAAAAAGGATTTCTTCCAATGGCTGCAGCTATTATTGGTATTTGTGCTTTCATTGCACCATCTGATTTGTCGACAGCAGCATTATTATTCGTATCAAGTATTTTAATGTTGTTTATAGGTCGTGTGAGTTTTAAACATATTTCACTTTTTATTGCCACCATATTAATAATTGGAAGTCTTTCTGTTTTTCTGGCCATCAAGCTGGGTAGTCCGGGGCGAATAAGTACATGGGAAGCAAGAATGGAAAGCTACTTCAATAAAAGTGGAGATTCATACCAGGCAATACAATCCAAAATAGCAATTGCACGTGGAGAGATCATTGGCAAAGGTCCGGGCAGCAGTGTTCAAAAAAGTTTTTTGCCAAATCCATATTCTGATTTCATATACTCCATTCTGATTGAAGAGTGGGGATTTATAGGCGGTTTATTCATCATTTTTCTCTATTTATGGTTGCTGTTCAGGACTATCCGGATCGTGATCAATTCACCTAATGCCTTTGGGGCATTGCTGTCAGTTGGACTCTGCATGAGCCTGGTGCTCCAGGCATTTATCAATATGGGAGTAGCCAGTAATTTACTCCCGGTAACAGGACTCACATTGCCCATGGTTAGTATGGGAGGAACTTCGGTTGTATTTACCAGTGTTTCTCTTGGAATTATATTAAGTGTAAGCAGGCATATTGAAGATAATAATAAAAATGATTTGCAATTGGAAATAGCATGAATCTTCAAAATAACATACCGTCCTCTCCTTACCGTTTTATACTTAGCGGAGGTGGAACCGGTGGTCATTTGTTCCCGGCCATTGCCATTGCAAATCAGCTGAAAGAGAGATTCCCCGATGCTGAATTTCTTTTTGTTGGAGCCAATGGAAAAATAGAAATGGAGAAAGTCCCACTTTCAGGATTTGAAATAAAGGGATTATGGATTAGTGGATTCCAGCGCAAAAATCTTTTGAAAAACATCAGCCTACCGTTTAAATTGATTGAAAGTCTTATCAAATCAAAGCGGATACTGCGAAAATTCAGACCTCATGTGGCTGTTGGAACAGGAGGATATGCCAGCTTCCCGTTACTGTTTATGGCAGCAAAAAGGAACATCCCCACTCTGATCCAGGAACAGAATTTTTTTCCCGGTATTTCCAATAAATTGCTTGCCCGCCATGTTGATAAAGTGTGCACCGTTTATCCTGGGATGGAAAAATATTTCCCGGCAGCCAAGATCTCAATTACAGGAAACCCCATCAGGAAAGACATAAAAATGCCACTGGAAAACAAAGACAAATACTATGAGAATTTTGGATTGGATAAAAACAAAAAAACCCTCCTGGTGACAGGTGGTAGCTTAGGGGCAAAAACCATTAACCAGTCCATCTTATTTGGCATTGAAAACTTTAAGGATAACCAAATACAGTTAATCTGGCAAACAGGCAGTTATTACCAGGAGATCAAAAAAGCTGATCAGCTTGCATCCCGGTCCGGCAGCTGGATTGGTCCATTTATTAATAATATGGGAGAGGCATACGCAATTGCAGATATGGTTGTCAGCCGGGCAGGAGCAATAAGCATTTCGGAATTAGCAGTTCTTGAAAAAGCCTGTTTGTTGGTTCCTTCTCCCAATGTAGCCGAAGATCATCAGACCAAAAATGCCTTGGCACTGGTTGACAAAAAAGCTGCCTTGATACTTAGTGATGATGTGGCTATTGAAAAATTATCTTCTACCGTAGTAAGTGCAATGAATAACGAAAATCTATTGGCAGAATTAAGAAAAAACATCGGAACTTTTGCTAAAGCCGATTCAACATCAGAAATAGTGAATGAAATAGAAAAATTGATGAAGAAGAGATGAATTTAAAACAGTACAAACAGGTTTATTTCATTGGAATAGGAGGTATTGGGATGAGTGCCCTGGCCAGGTATTTCATTGATCTGGGACTTGTAGTATCTGGATATGATAAAACCCCCTCTGATATCACTCAATCACTGGAAAAAGAGGGAATACCTATTCATTATTCTGATGATGTCGATCTTATTCCTGCCACATTTCTTGAAAAGCAAAAAAGCAGACTTGTAGTGTTTACACCTGCAATTCCAGCTGAACATAAAGAACTAAATTATTTTAAGGAAAAGGGATATACAGTTTGCAAAAGGGCTGAAATCCTGGGCTTGATCAGTCAAAATAAATTTACAATTGCTGTGGCCGGAACTCATGGCAAAACAACCACTGCCTGGATGATCGCTCATTTGCTTAAATCTTGTAAAATAGACTGTTACGCTCTTTTAGGCGGAATTTCTTCAAATTATCACACCAACTACCTTTCAGCTGAAGATCCGGCTTGTAATTTGATGGTGGTCGAAGCGGATGAATTCGACCGATCATTCTTATCATTAAAACCCAACATCGCGATCATTACTTCGATAGATCCAGACCATCTGGATATTTATGGCAACTATTCTGAATTGCTAAAAGGCTTTCAGGAATTTTCGAACGGGATCAAACCAAATGGAAAACTTATAAAATCAGATACTGCAATTAAAATCAATCCCGGGAAACTGAAAAATATCAATACATATGGCTTGGGTGGAAATTATGATTTTAATGGGATCAATATCCGGGTTTCAGAAGGAATTTATTTATTTGACATTCTTTCACGGGTAGCTTTTATAGAGGATATTAAACTCCAGGTTGCAGGAAGGCATAATATACTCAATGCAATAGCTGCATATGCAGTAGTCAATGAGTTCATCCAGGATAATGAAAAAATAAAAGCAGCTTTCGAATCCTTTAAAGGTGTCAAAAGACGGTTTGAATTCATTATTAAAAAGCCAGATTGCATTTTTGTTGATGATTATGCTCACCATCCCGGAGAGCTTCTTTTTACTATTCAAACCCTCCAGGAACTGTTTCCCGGAAAGCCTATAACGGGTGTATTCCAACCACACTTATACAGCAGAACAAGGGATCTGTTAAAAGATTTTGCCAAGGTATTGTCTGAACTCGACCATATCATATTGCTTGATATCTACCCGGCAAGAGAAATACCCATTGACGGAATTAATTCAGAATTACTTCTATCCATAATAAACACTGATTCTAAGTGTGTCGCCTCAAAAGATCAATTATTACAACTTTTAAGTGAGGATGAAAATGAGATTTTTGTCACTTTAGGGGCTGGTGATATTGACCGATTGGTAGAACCTATAAAACAAATACTGTTGAAAAGATAAGATGAAGAAAATCAGAATCATATTATCCGGATTATTTAAACAAGTAAAGATCTACCTGGTCTTCTCCCTGTTTATTGTGGTTCTGTTTGTATTTGTTTCATTTGCTGAAAAGTCTGCCAGGGAGCAAGTGTGCCACGAAGTAAGCATTCGAATTTATCCTGAAAACGACAACAGATTTCTGGATCAGGAGGATATAACAAATAATTTAATGACAAGCAGTGGGAGACCTTTAAAAGGCCTGAATCTGAGCGAAATAAATACCAAAGAGCTTGAAACCGGATTGATCCGGAATCAATTTGTTGAAAATGCAGAGGTTTATTTTGACCTGGCGGGTAATCTTTACATAGATGTATTCCACAGAAAACCTGTATTGCGAATTATGTCATCTTCGGGGCAAAACTATTACATCGATAAAGATGGGGTGCATATGCCTCTTTCATCAAAGCACACTGTCCGGATTCTAATTGCTACCGGATTCATTGAAAAAGCCTCAAGAAACACAAATTTCGAACATCAGTTATTTAAACTGGCAGATTTTATTAAACGGGATAAGTTTTTGGATGCCCTGATCGGGCAAATTCATATTAAGTATGATGGGGAAGTTGTCCTGGTACCGAAAATAGAGGATTTTACAATTGAATTTGGTACTCTCGATCACATGGAAATGAAATTCAAAAAACTGAAGATATTTTATAAGAGAATTTTGCCTTTTGAAGGCTGGAATAAATATAACAAAGTAGACTTAAGATTTAGTAATCAAATTGTATTAAACAAAAAATAGATATGAAAGAGAAAGAAATCATTGTCGGTTTAGACATTGGGACCACAAAGATCGCAGTCATTGTTGCTGAACGAGCTGAAGCTGATAAGATTAATATCATGGGAGTTGGCCTTACTGAAACCCGGGATGCAGTTCTTCGGGGAGTTGTAGTAAATATTGATCGAACTGTTGATGCAATCATGCAAGCCGTTGAGCAAGCTTCGCGAAAATCTGATGTGAATATTAAGATCGTCCAGGTGGGAATTGCCGGTCAGCACATTAAATGTCTCCATCATCGGGGGCAAATAACACGGAATAACGGGGAAGATGAGATCAATCAGGATGATCTCGATCGCTTAATCCAGGATATGCATAAAGTTGTTCTCGATCCCGGAGAGGTAATCATACACATCATACCACAGGATTATATTGTTGACAACGAAAGGGGGATAAAAGATCCCATTGGTACTTCAGGTGTACGCCTGGAGGGTAATTTTCATATCATTACAGGTCAGGTAACGGCTACAAAAAATATCGATCGTTGTGTAAATAAAGCAAAGCTGGATGTGTCCGGGTTGGTTCTTGAGCCCATTGCTTCTGCTGAAGCTGTTCTTAGCTCGGAAGAAAAAGAAGCAGGAGTAGCGCTGATTGATATTGGAGGAGGGACTACAGACCTGGCCATATTCCAGGATGGTATCATACGGCATACGGCAGTTATTCCATTGGGTGGAGAAATAATCACCAATGATATCAAGGAAGGTTGTAATGTGATGAAAAAGCAGGCTGAAATGATGAAAGTAAAATTTGGATCAGCACTTTCAAATGAAGCACGAGACAATGAAATCATTTCAATTCCAGGCTTAAGAGGTAGGGAACCTCGAGAGATTTCTGTTAAAAACCTGGCACATATTATCCAGGCCCGGATGGAGGAAATATTTGAGCATGTTCATTTTGAAATCAAAAGTTCAGGATTTGAGAAGAAATTACAAGGTGGAATTGTGCTGACAGGCGGAGGTTCACAACTAAGACACCTCCCCCAATTGGTAGAATATGTTACAGCAATCGATGCACGTATTGGATATCCTACTGAACATTTATCGAAAGGATTGATCTCCGAAGTTCGAAATCCATTGTTTGCCACTGGAATAGGCCTTGTTCTTTATGGTGCACAAAATCCTTCTAATATGATGAATGAAGAAAAAGTGGCAGATTCGAAGAAAACTAACCTGTTCAAGGCTTTAAAAAGTTGGCTTGAAGATGGTCAGGATGATTTTAAAGAACAATAAAACATTAAAAATAGAATTATGGCTAAGTTAAATTTTGAAATTCCAAAACAGGAATCATCAATTATTAAGGTAATTGGAGTTGGAGGTGGTGGCGGAAATGCCGTCAACTTCATGTACAATGAAGGTATTCAGGGGGTAGAATTTATCGTCTGCAATACGGATAACCAGGCTTTGGAAAAAAGTCCGGTCGAAAACAAAATCCAAATCGGAAGTGGAATTACCGGAGGACGCGGTGTTGGCGGTAATCCTGAAGTGGGAGAAAAAGCGGCTACGGAAGATATGGACAAAATAAAGACCGCCATTGGCGATAAAACGAAAATGCTGTTTATTACTGCTGGTATGGGTGGTGGAACGGGAACCGGCGCGGCTCCAATCATAGCAAAATACGCTAATGAAATGGGCATTTTAACAGTAGGCATTATTACCTATCCATTCGAGTTTGAAGGACCTAAACGTAAGGTAATTGCTGAAAATGGCATAGAATTAATTAAGAATTATGTGGATGCTCTTATTACCATTCGCAATGATCGTCTTCTTGAGATGTTCAATGGATTAGGAATTGGAAAAGCATTTTCACATGCCGATAATGTACTGGCTACTGCAGCAAGGGGAATTGCTGAAATTATTACCGTTCCAGGAGAAATGAATGTAGATTTTGAAGATGTGAAAAACATCATGAAAGATTCAGGAACTGCCATCATGGGTAACGGCAGTGCCGAAGGTGAAGACAGGGCTGAAAAGGCCGTTCAACAGGCACTTGACTCTCCCCTGCTCAAAGATAAAGATATCAGAGGCGCCAAACATATTTTACTTAATATGACCTATGGAACGGAGGAAGTAAAAATTGATGAACTTACTAAAATTACAAATTATATCAGGAAAGAGGTGGGTAGTGATGTCGACATGAAATTCGGACATTGTTGCAACGAAAGTACTGGAGAATCATTATCCATTACGATCATAGCCACTTCGCTTGATGGAGAGCGAATTGTTGAAGAACAGGAAAATCAAGAGGAAGGACAGGAAAAAGTAGTTTATCCTCTTGATGATGAAACTTATACAGAGGACAGGGATAAGCAACTCAGCCTGTTTCCATCTTCGAATGAGCCATTTATTAAAGATTCTGAAGAAGAAGAACGACTAAAAGAAATGAGTTACAGCATTCGCAACCCCAGTGTTTTGGAAAAATATGAAAAAACTCCTGCTTATGTAAGACGAAATGTCAAGCTTAAGGATACACCCCATAGTTCCGAAAGTGAAATCTCACGTTTTATTTTAGAAGAAGATGAAAAGGAAAAGAAACCGGAAATTCGTGAAGATAATTCATTTCTAAACGACAATGTAGATTAGAATTAAATAGAAAAAGCCATATCTATTGGAAAGGGTAGCCCTGAAGGGTTACCTTTTTTTTGTTCAAGTGCATCTGTGATGCGGTTGATGATAATAATGCATATAATACCAAAACCACATGTATTATCTTTGCTATCATGAAACCATTTGTAATTCTGGTATATTTCATTTTATGCTCATTTCATTCATTCTCTCAAGCTGAAGTCAATCGATATAAATCTGTCTACTACCCTGTTGACAGCTTGATAAAATCAAAAAAAGTCTACTGCTACAAAGTCTATCAAAACTTCTATTACATGAGTAATTTGTACCAGGTCTATTGGGCAAGCATTGAAAATTCTGACACATTTGTTTATCAGGAGAGCTATAACGAAAATCTTCAACCCGATCAGTTATGGAAAGTTAAAATCAGCTGTCAGGGTGTAGAATTAATGGAACAAATACAAAAAATCAATAATGAAAAGTCTGAAATCTTGCAGTCGGACATCATCGCATGGAAAATTGGGAATAAACTTCACTACGTTTGGACCATTAAAAACACTGAAAAGAAACTCAAGCGAATCCGAACTTCTGCATCTATTACAGACAGCCTTGAATTTCAAAAAGCAAAACATCTCACCTATACTTTTACGGATAAAATCATCGTCAAAGAATACAATCCTGTCGGAAAGACAAATAAAAGAAAACTAACGCGTACCAGCTATCATCTTGAAGGTATTGGCCTTTACAAATCCATTCAGAAATACCCGGATGTTTTTATCACCTTTGAGCTGGAGGAGATTCTGGATTATGATGAATGGGTGAAGATAAATGAGTAGTTATTACACAATCTTTCCTGACTTGATTAGAGGCTGTTTGTAGCTTCAAGCTAAGAGAAACAATTGGAATGGTGAATCTCTCCCATTTGTCAGTCATTCCGGAATTTCGAGGCACGAAAATATGCTCCATCGTACGTCATTCCGGAATTTCGAGGAACGAGGAATATCCGGAATCTCAAA
>JADHTG010000007.1 GCA_016776505.1 Bacteroidota bacterium | reverse complement strand
AAGAGGTATTGAAGCAATAAATATCCCTGCTTCAACCAGCACTAAAATGCTGGACACCATATACAACAAGCATTTACGTACTGAACTTTCTCATAAAATGGTGGCCACGCGAGCAGGTTTGGGTTGGATAGGTAAAACAGCTTTGTTGGTTTCTAAAAAGTTTGGAACTCGATTAAGGATGGTGAGCATTCTCACGAAAACTCAACTTCCTTTAAGGAATAAACCCATTGATGAAAGCCATTGCAGAAGTTGTAATATATGTGTTGATGAATGTCCTGCTCATGCTGCCACCGGTCAATTGTGGAACGTTCAGGTTGACAGGGATGAATTCTTTGATGCACAGGCCTGCAGGAATCAATGCCGCATTTTTGGTGAAACCCGTTTAAAATCCAATATCAGGATTTGTGGTATTTGCGTGGCGGTCTGCCCGCTTATATAAATCGGGTATATTCAAAATATTTAGACTTTCTCAGCCCAAACAAACACATTGGTCGCTAAAAATGGATTTTTCGTCACCTGGCCTTTGAACAAATACTTTAGCATCCAGCTTTTGAATTTACTTTCTTGTAAAACATCCAGGGGTGCGGTCATCCATTTGGCCTCTTTTACTACAAAACCATGTTTTATCAGCAATTTTACGATTCTTTTTTTTGTATAAATCCTGGCATTTGCCCATCGCTCGTGCAATGACCTGGGCAAAAAAGAAAAGAATGGAACCCGATTCCAGGGAAGTAAAGGAAGCCTGGCACCATGGGTCTCGAACAACCACCATTTATGCGGTACAGTAATAGCCATTTTTCCTCCGGGCTTCAAAATTCGATAGAGCATAGCCACCGTTTCTTCCGATTTAAAATGTTCAATCACTTCGAAGCAAATAAGTCTGTCAAATTGCAAATTCACATCAGCATCCTCCACATTCATCAAAATAAATTCACAATTTGAACATCCCCTCTCCTGCTTAATTGTATTGAATAATTCTTCGTTTTCTGGAAAAAAATCAAGGCCCGTAAGTTTTTTAAAAAAAGGAGCCAACAAAAACAAGCTATTTCCATTGCCACAGCCTACATCCACCAGGTCTTTTTCTGAGTCATAAAAACCTGGAATTTGCCTGACCAAATCAACCCTGGTCCTGACAAATAAATCATTAAAATCGGCTGGTAATCCTATGTAATGACCATCTTTAAAACGTTTTTTATCTACTATCGACATGCTCTACTTTTCGTCATTTTTTGCTTCACCAGGCAGTTGCTCTTCATTTTTGGGTTTCATAAAGCTGTAGATAGCGAAAATGATCAATAATCCTAATAAAAGGGATGAAGCCAGAGAAATCTTTTCACCCCTCAGATATGATTTAGGTTCAAATTTAAATTCAATGGAATGTTCGCCTGCTGGAATTTTCATTGCACGTAAGATGTAATCTGCACGAAAATGTGGAACAAGTTCATTATCAAGGTAGGCATTCCATCCTTTATCATAGTAGACCTCGGAAAAAACGGCGATTTGTTCTGATGTGGAGGAAGATTTATAGATCATTTTGTTAGGAGCGTAGGAGACTAATTCAATCATCGCACTGGAATCTGGTTTAACATTAAATTCATTTAGTCCGGTGGCAAAAGCAATATCTACAATAGCCATAGTTTTAAGATCCACATTTCCAATCATATTGATTTCTTCATCTGCATTCTTTACTAATTGAACACGCTCTACAAACCAGGCATTTCCATAATTCCCCGGATTTTGAATCACCGCATTAGCCTGATCACCAACAATATAATACTTGGTATTCAGCATATTCAGAGCAGGGGTTTTCTCATAAGGAAGTGCTTTGCCATTTTTAAGATCATCAATCAAAACTTTCAGCTCAGGTGATAAATGGTATTCAATTAAATCCTGGTAACGAGCCATTTTAGCACCATGATATCCCCCAATCAGTTTATGATAATAAGCTTTGGTAGCATCATTCCATGGGTCTTTGGTCAAGTCCATCACCCTGTAGTGGGGGTCAGTATCCTGCAAAACAACCTGATCAGCTGCCGTCATTTTAACATATTCAGTTTGCTTTCTTGATTTCCTGTGAAAATCATCTTTATTGAAATACCGCTTGTCAACCGCCCAAAAGTCAATCAATATGGCAATACCCAAAATGATGTAAACCTGGTTTATTTTAATTTTATTTTTCAGAAAAGCAAATAAAGTTCCGGCTGCGATGGTGATCAGGATAAATGACCGAAAAGCATCCATCCTTAATAATCTCCCCCTGTCTTCCTTGATTAGATCAATAGGCCATCCTCCTTTTTCAAATTCAGCATCCCTGGGACCCGTCATATCAAACATATTGCCTCCAAATAATGCAAACAGAAGAGTAATTCCACCTAATGCATAGAAGCTATATTTTAATGATTTTAACAATTCCTCTTTATTGGATTCTTTATTAATGAATTCCTTCACCCCAAGAGTGGATAGGATGGGAACAGCCAATCCTACTATTAAAAGGAGTGTCATAGGAACCCTGAACTTATTATAAAGAGGAAAATGATCAAAAAAGAGATCTGTTAAAAAGGGGAAATTCGATCCCCAGGAAAGCATCAATGCCAAAACTGCAGTCGAGAACAACCACCATTTATAGCGATGCTTAACTACAAACATGCCTAAAACAAAAAGGAAGATCATGATGGCACCTATATAAATAGGACCTGAAGTTGAACTCATACTTCCCCAATAAGTAGGAACTGCTTTCAGGCTGCTTCTTGGGATCCCGGCTTTAGCTAACTTGGAGTCAGGACCTAATTCCTCACCAGATGCACCACCTGAAAAGTAAGGAATTAATAAAGTAAAGCTCTCTTTTACACCGTAACTCCAGCGCAAAGCATAATCTTTTTCCAATCCACTGCCATCCACTTGTTTGGAAGTTAATTCAGAGCCACCCCGCATGGTATAGGGCGTATATTCATTTGTTGTCCAAAGCGATGTGATGTTTATTGTAATCGCCAGGATAAGAGCAACTAATAAAGCAGCCAGGGATTTCACAAAATCCAGGTAGCCATTTTTCCTGATTACATCGATAAACTCAACAATAAAAAGGATCAGAATCATGATCATAAGGTAATAAGTTACCTGTAAGTGATTCGCACGAATTTCTGTAGCCAGGGCTATTGCAGTCAATGTCATTCCAGCCAGGTATCTTTTTCTCAGCGCCAGTATGATACCTGCCAATACCAGCGGTGCGAAACCCACTGCCAGGGCTTTCGTCAGATGTCCGGCTTCAATATTTATGAAATTATAAGAAGAAAAGGCAAAAGCCAATCCTCCGATAAAGGCGAGTATCGGGCCTGTTCTAAACACCAGCATTAAAATATAAAAACAAATAAAATAAACAAAAACATAACCCATGGGTTCACCCAGTTTCAGCTTGATATATTTCATGAAATAGGTAGCAATATTATTCGGGTATTTAACCCATACCTGGTAGGTGGGCATACCTCCAAAAATACCATTGGTCCACATGGTCAATTCACCTGTTTCATCCAGATGAGTCTTGATCTCCTTCTGCATAGCTTTGGCCATGACGATGTCGTGCTGTCTTAAACTTTTATTTTCAAATACGGGGGAAAAATAAACCGCTATAAGAACAATAAAGCCAACAATAGCAACTACATGAGGTAACAGCAACTTATATTCAATTTTAAAATTCATCAGATCGTATTATGATGGTGAAATAAAGTATAATGCAAATGAATGATCAAAATACTAATTTGTATCAGGGGTTCAAAATTACTAATATTGCATCAAAATTAGGACATGAATATCATCCGATCCATCCACCTATACCTGATCCTGTTTTTAAAAGGAGTCGGAATGGGGACTGCAAATGTGATCCCCGGTGTTTCAGGTGGAACCATTGCGCTTATCACCGGTATATTTGAACGCTTAATAAACTCAATCAAATCCTTTGATTTAAAAGCATTAAGGCTACTATTCAGGGGGAAATTCACAGAATTCGAAAAGCACACCGATCTTAAATTTTTGCTTGCATTATTTGCAGGTGTGATAGTCGCTATTGTAAGCCTGGCAAAGCTTTTTGATTATCTATTCGAGAATTTCCCATACTTTATTTGGGCCTACTTTTTTGGTCTTGTACTGGCTTCTATCTATTTTGTTGGCAAAACCATTACGAAATGGAATATCCCAGTTTATCTTTTTCTTATTTCAGGAGCTGCTGCTGCTGTCATCATATCCATTCTTCATCCTGCAAGTCCGAATGATGGTTTTTTCTATTTAATCATTTGTGGAGTTGTGGCTGTTTGCAGCATGATATTGCCAGGACTATCAGGTTCTTTCGTATTATTGTTAATGGGGAATTACCAGTTGGTGGCCATTGATGCTATTAATAACAGAGACATCATCATATTACTTCCTGTATTAATTGGAGCAGTGGGTGGACTGATTGCGTTTTCTCATTTACTTTCATGGGTATTTAAAAAATACAGGAACCAGACCATTGCCCTGCTTACCGGTTTCATTTTTGGATCATTGGCTATTTTATGGCCCTGGCAAAATGCGGAATACCTTCGAAATGAAGTTGGAGAGTACGTCCTGAAAGATGGTGAAAAAATAGTTTCATCCTATGTTAAATTTATGCCTGATCATTTCAATGCCGAACTTATTGGAATTCTTTTCACCATCGTTTTGGGCATTGCCAGTCTCTGGATCATTGAATCACTCGCATCAACAAAAAAAGAAACCGAGGCATGAAACAATATGGATTGATCGGTTTTCCTCTTTCCCATTCATTCAGTAAAAAATACTTCGAAAAAAAGTTTTCCACCTTAGGCTTAAAGGATCATTCCTTCATTAATTTTGAATTAAGAGAACTGGATGAATTGAATGACCTGGTCACTAATCATCCTCATTTGCTTGGTTTAAGCATAACCATCCCCTACAAGGAGAGAGTTTTATCCTTTTTGGACGAAACAGATCCTCTTGTAATTGAGATTGGAGCCGCAAATGCCATCAAAATTATCCGCAGCAAAAAGCAAATACTATTAAAGGGTTATAACACGGACGCATTGGGTTTTGAAGGGTCAATTCTTCCATTATTAAAATCGAATCATTACAAAGCTTTGATTCTTGGCAGCGGGGGAGCTTCCAAAGCGATTGCCTATGCTTTAAGGAAAATGGGCATAGAATATAAAATTATTTCCCGTAGAAATGGTGATTTATTGTATAAGCAGCTTGATAAAAAGATCCTATTGGAACATCAACTGATTGTCAACACCACACCGCTTGGTATGTTTCCTGGTATAGATGAATGTCCTCCTATCCCCTATACTAATATCTCAAAAGACCACATTGCTTATGATCTCACCTATAATCCGGAGAAGAGCCTGTTTCTTAAAAATTCAGAAGATCAGGGAGCAATGATTATCAACGGTTTAAGCATGCTGAAGAATCAGGCTGACAGGACATGGGACATTTGGAATAAATAAACAGGAACACATAAGGACAACAACTCATGCTTTGGCTTTATTTAATTAAATTTGATAATTCATACGAATTAAAAGACTATTATAAAATCCTGGAATCATTTCTTTTATTCAGATGAGTCATAAACCGGATAAATCCTCTGTCAATTATTTAAACATCCTGATCGGGATAGCAGGCTTTGTACTAACTGCCCTGTTTTTGAAAGCGAATCATGTTGCTAATGAAATAAGCTTTACAGCTGCCATTGCAGTTTTAATGGCTGTTTGGTGGGTCACTGAGGCCATTCCCATTGGTGTCACTTCTCTATTGCCCATTGTTTTGTTTCCTCTTTTTGGCATTTTAGATGGGAAAGCTATTTCAAATGCCTACATAAACTATATTATCTTTCTGTTTATCGGTGGATTCATCATGGCTTTAGCCATTGAAAAATGGGAACTCCATAAACGCATCGCATTGAGAATATTATCGATTGCTGGTGGCAGCCCGTTTAGAATTCTAAGCGGATTTATGTTCGCTTCCTGGATTCTTTCCATGTGGATGTCGAACACTGCCACTGCTATGATGATGTTGCCCATTGCCATATCCATTTCAGCAGTACTAGAAAATGTATATTCAGCTCAGAAAGTCAAATCTTTCAACATAGGGATATTTCTGGGTATCGCATACGCCTGTTCCATTGGAGGAATAGCTACCCTGGTAGGTACGCCTCCTAATCTTTCTTTTGTGAGAATATTCAATATTATTTTTCCTCAAGCGCCCGAGATCACTTTTGCACAATGGCTGCTTTTCGCACTTCCTTTAAGTATTAGCGTGTTTATGAGTGCGGTATTTTTGATTTACCTGATATACAAACCAAAAGAAAAAATAGAAAGTCTGAGCAGGAATTTTTTCATGGATCAATACAGGCAACTTGGTCCCATTACTACGGAACAGAAAAGAGTATTCCTTTTATTTATTATCCTCATTTTATTATGGATTTTCCGAAATCCACTGGATATTGGATTCCTGTTGATCCCGGGTTGGAGTCAAATATTTCATAAACCTGAGTTGTTAAATGACGGAACTGTTGCCATCTTTTTAGCTTTGTTATTATTCATTATTCCCTCATCTCAAAAAGGACAGGCATTGGTTAATTGGGAAATTACACGCAAAATTCCCTGGCAAATTGTATTTCTGTTTGGAGGTGGCTTTGCCCTGGCTAAAGGATTCATCGATTCAGGTTTGTCTGCTTTTATTGGAGATCAATTGTTAGTTGCCGGAAAATTGCCATCATTTGTATTAATAGGCAGTTTAACATCCATTATGACATTTTTAACTGAATTTACATCCAATACAGCTACAACGGAAATGCTGCTTCCCGTAGTGGCCGGATTAGCAGTTTCTATTAAAGTGCATCCATTAGTGCTGATGCTTCCCATCACACTTGCCGCTTCAATGGCTTTTATGTTTCCTGTGGCTACTCCTCCGAATGCGATCGTATTTGGGAGCGGACGAATTGATATGATGCATATGTTGAAAACTGGAATTTTTCTAAATATTATTGCGATTATTTTAATTACCCTGTATACACTTTTTTGGGCTGATGTGATCCTGCCCTTTGATAAAAATATCTTTCCTTCATGGGCAGGATAAACAATATATTAATTGTTCATCATCCTTGCGATTATTGAACTACATGATGTTCAAAGATTTTAATTTATTAAATTTGTGAACTGTTTAAATGTTTAAAATAAAGACATACTGCGTATTTTATCTCTGCATTGTTTTTACAATCAGTAGTTTTTGCCAGCTTTATGCTCAAAAACAGGGAAATATTTGGTATTTTGGAGAATACGCAGGTGTAAGTTTCAACACCGGATCTCCTGTTCCTTTAGGGAACAGTGCCATGTTTCAATACGATGGATGTTCCACTATTTCAGATCCTGACGGAAAGCTTTTATTCTACACCAATGGACTAACCATTTGGAATAAAAATCACAAAGTGATGGACAACGGAACGGGCTTGCATGGTGGTTACCCTTCTTCACAATCCTCCGTAATTGTCCAGCAACCCTTAAATGATAGTATCTATTATGTTTTTACAGTGGATGATGTGGCCGGACCTAACGGATTAAAATATTCCATTGTCAGCATGAACCGAGCAAGTGGCTTAGGATCTGTTATATCTAAAAACATCCCGCTATTGACTCCTACAACGGAAAAAGTAACTGCTGTAAAACATCGGAATGACACCAATGTGTGGGTTATTACACATGGTTGGGATACCACTGCTTTTTTTGCCTACCTGGTTGATTCAAATGGACTTAACACCTCACCTGTGGTGACAAATGTGGGCTACAAGCATGGGGGTTCTCTTAGCAAGGCATCCGGGTATTTGAAAGCATCACCTGATGGCAAAAAACTGGCATTAGCTATACAAAGTTATAACGGAGTGGTTGAAATACTGGATTTTGATGACAGTACAGGAATCGTTTCAAACCCGGTAAATACAACCAGTATTAAGGACCCTTATGGGATAGAATTTTCTCCTGATGGAACAAAGCTGTATGTCTCCTCCAGGAGTTTTGGTGAAATTTATCAATTCTTTTTACTTGCAGGAACCCTGAATGATATCATACAAAGTAAAATACAAATTGCGACATCGGCTACACAAATTGGTGCTATGCAGGTGGCCATTGATGCTAAAATCTATGTCGCCAGAACTTCTCAATACCTGGGCGTAATCAATAACCCAAATGCTTACGGGAGCGCAAGCAAATATAAAGACAAAGGCGTGTATTTAGGTGGTCGTAACAGCAAATATGGTTTACCCACTTTTAATCAAAGTTATTTCTTCAATCCGGAATTTCAGTATTACAATCAATGTTTTGGCGATACAACCATATTTAAGGTGGCCAATTCCAGTCTGGTGGATTCTGTTGACTGGAATTTTGGAGATCCCGGTTCTCCAAACAATTCCTCGGACAGCATGCGTACTTCCCATTATTATTCAGCCCCGGGGGATTACGAGGTGGGGATTTTGATTTACCTGCAGACCGGTAAAGTGGATACAATTAATTGGACATTAAATATTCACGATAAACCGGATGCGGAATTTACAATCAACGATAGTAGCCAGTGCTTAAATGAAAATAAAGCATATTTTATTAATAATTCTTCCATTCTGATTGGTGATTTAACCTACGAATGGGATTTAGGAGATGCAAGCACAAGCACTTTAGAGAATCCATCACATATTTATTCAACAGAAGACACTTTTACAGTGAGTTTAATAGCCACTTCAAAAGAAGGCTGCATGGATACAGCTGTTCACCAGATGATTGTATTTCCATCTCCTGTTGCCAAATTCACGATGAATGATAGTGCCCAGTGTTTTGATAAAAACAAATATGAATTTAAAAATCGAACGACTATTAGCTCCGGCAAGTTAACTTACTTTTGGGATTTCGGTGATGGTTCAGGAACTGGATATAAAAACCCGGTCCATACTTATACCTCAGCAGATACTTTCCTGATTACCATGATCGCTACCTCAACTTTAGGTTGTAAAGACACCATTCAAAAAACTGCTTTTGTCCACATTCATCCTACACCTATCAGTGCCTTTTCTATTAATGATTCATTCCAGTGTTTTGATGACAATTTATTTGAGTTTACAAATAATTCTTATTTGAGTAGTGGAGTAATGAGTTTTAAATGGCATTTTGATGATGGAGATTCATCCCTCTTAACAGAACCCAGTCATGCTTATGGGTCGTCAGGTAATTATGATATAACACTGACGGTCACTTCCGACTGGGGATGCAAATCCAAGACTGTTCACACAGCTTATGTAAATCCTGAACCTCATGCTGATTTCAGCGTTGATGACAGCATGCAATGCTTAAGAAACAATACGGCTAAATTCACGAATCTCACATCAATTGACTATGGTGTACTTAATTATAGTTGGGTTTTCGGCGATGGGTTAACTTCCACCCAGAAAGATCCTGACCATCAGTTTCCTACACATGACACATTCCAAATAAGGATGATCGCATCTTCAATTGCTGATTGCCATGATACTGCATACGGGCAAATTTTTATTTACCCCATGCCACTGGTGGATTTTCGAATCAATGACAATACACAGTGTTTATCACAAAATAGTTTCTCATGTTTTGATGAATCTACTATCGCATCTGGCTACCTGAGTCAATACATTTGGGAAACAGGAGATGGGGGATACTATAACAGCCAGAATATTGTACACAGCTATTTGCAGGAAGGGAATTACGACATCAAGCTGGCATTGGTTTCAGATTATGGTTGCCGGGATTCCATCATCAAAAAGGTATTTATATTTCCAATGCCAGAGGCAGATTTCAACATAAATGATACGACGCAGTGTTTGAATGAAAACTATTTTAGCTGCATAGATAGTTCTACTATTTCAAGCGGTTCAATCAGTTCTTATTTATGGGATATGGATGATGGGAAGACTTATGTCCAAAATGCAGTTTACCACACCTATTCGTCTGCCAATACCTATTATATTAAATATATGGTGACATCCAATCAGGGGTGTAATGACTCCATGGTAAAAGCTGTATATGTTCATCCAATTCCGTCAGTAAATTTTGATATAAATGATCAGATTCAATGCCTGGATGGAAATAATTTCATATATGAGGACAAAACCACCATTAGCTCCGGATCAATTATCGACAGGCTTTGGGATTTGGGAGATGGAAGTCAGTCCACTTTGGGTACTGTTAGTCATAATTACAGTTATTATGACACATTTGAAGTTAAACTGATCAGCATTTCTTCCTTTGGATGTTACGATAGTTTAATGAAAACTGTTTTTGTTAATCCCATGCCAATTGCTTCCTTCAATGTAAATCAAATCGCCCAATGTTTAAGTGGGAATCAGTTTAATTTCAGCAATTTATCAAGCATTCCATTCGGTTCTATTACGGTCAACTTCTGGAGATTTGGAGACGGATCAACCGCTTCTACTGTGAATGCTTCTCATACTTATTTAAATGATAACCCATATAGTGTGCGACTGACTGTTTCCAGCCAGCAGGGATGCTCAGACTCTTTCACTACCGCCATCGTGGTTTATCCTATGCCTGAAGCGGAATTTACTGTGACGAATGCCTGCCTGGATGAGAATACCTTGTTTAATGATGCATCTACTATTAATTCTCCTGATGTAATCAATTCCTGGGAATGGAAAATCGACGGGATCTCTTTTTCAAGTCTGAGAGATCCTCCATATCTCTTTTCAACACCCGGGATATATAAAATCGATCTGGAAGTCAGCTCAAACAATGACTGTACAGGACAAACCTCTGGTTTCGTTAAAATCAACGATCATGTTGTGCAAAACAGCTTAATACGTGCTACTGTTTCCGATGTAAACCAGGTTTTGCTTGAATGGACACCTACATCTGTGGGTTCTCCAAGTAAATACCTGATAGAAAGGTCAATGGATGGAGTAAACTTTTCCCTTCTTGCCGAAAAAAGTCCATTATCAATTTCCCATGTCGACCGAAGTGCGAATACTTCTGCTTTTTCATACCGCTACCGAATAAGGGTGACTGATAGTTGTGATTTTCTAACGCCTTATACGAATATTGGAAAAACGATTCTGCTGAAAGTAAATGCTGATGGAGAGGCGCCAGAATTAAACTGGACACCTTATGAGGAATGGAGTCAGGGCGTTTCATACCAGGAAGTTCAACTAATGGATGATCATGGTGTTTTCAATACAGTTATTTCAAGAACGCCAGATGAACTTAGCTTTATTGATTATCAAACTGTCGATTTACTAAATGAATATTGTTACCGGATTAAAGCAGTTGAAAATTTAACTTCTGTTGAATCTTATTCGAATGTTGCTTGTATTTCTGTTCCCTTACTCATATGGCCTCCCAATTCATTCACTCCAAATAATGATGGTGTAAATGATGAATTCCAGGTAAAAGGAAAATACATTTCTTCTTATTCTATCCAGATCTTCGACCGTTGGGGTGAAATGATGTTTGAAAGCAATGATATAACTAAAAGTTGGGATGGAAAACACAAAGATCAGTTTTGTCAAACAGGTGTTTTTTACTTCCGTATTGTGGCATTTGGGACTAAAGAGCAACAGGAAATTATTACAGGAAACATTTCTTTAATCAGGTAAGGAGAATAATTCTTCTACTTGTTCAGGTCTTTAATGGATAGATTTTTCCAAACTGCACGCGCGGGCAGGTAAGATGAAATAAATCCAAGTATAACCACTGTAATAAAAACCCAGAGAAAATCCATTATTCGAAAACTTACCGGAAAAGCGTCCAGGATAAATGTGGATCCCTGGTTTATTTTAATTATCCCAAATTGCATTTGAATTATACAAAAAATCAATCCTAACAGGATGCCAATGACTGCGCTGGTAACGGATAACATGAGACCTTCATAAAAGAATATCCTTCGTATCAGCAGTTCACCCCCACCCATACTTCTCAACACCATCATATCCCTTTTCTTCTCCAGTGTAAGCATCAGAAGGGAACCAATTAAATTGAAACCTGCGATCAAAAGGATAAAGGATAATATCAGGTAAACCATCAGTTTCTCTGATTTCAAAATATTATAAAGCCATTTATGAAGTTCAAATCGATCTTTAATAATATAATTTTCACCCAAAATCTCGCTTATATTTTTTTTTGCTTCAGACATTTTCATGTCATCCATCAGCAAAATATCAAGTGATGTATATTGCTTTTTTTCAAGCAGTTTTTGAGCAAATTCAAGAGGTACTAAAATATATTTCTCATCAAAATCCTGTTGAACCTGGAATACACCTGACATGGGAATTTTCTTTTGACTGAAAGCTGAATTCGGATTCAGTACAAATGAGGAAGGGGAACCTTTCCGGGGATAAAAGATCTCCAGGTATTCATCAAATCCCATTAAACTCAATCCCAGTTTAGAAGCTACTCCTGAACCTGGAATGGCAAAATACGCTCCTTTTGCTATGAGTTTTGCGTGACCGACAATGATCATTGAATCCAGTCCGCTATAGCCAAAATATTCCTGGTTCATGGCTTTCAGGGTAGCAATAGTCTGGTTTTCTTTGTATTTAATCAATGCATTTTCCTCAATAACCGGACTCAGATAGAGCACTCCGTCCAGGGATTTAATTTCTGCTATTTTCAGGCTGTCCACTTCAAAATATTTTCCTTCAGCGGGTGAAATGCGCAGGGATGGGTCAAATGAATTATATAAAGAAAGGATGACATCTTCAAAACCGTTGAATACAGATAAAATAACAACCAGGGCCATTGTTCCGACTGTAATACCTATCTGTGAGATTCTTGAAATCAGGTTGATCACATTCCTGACTTTATTGGAATAAAAATACTTTCTTGCAAACCAGAAGGAAAGGTTCATATAATCAGTGACTGAAGTTTAATTGACTAAAAAAAATGTTTATTACTTGAAAGCTTTTACCATTAAACCGGTTCCCGATTTGTGTTTTATCATAATATCCACATAATTCAGGATCAGACAGAAGGGAAAAACGATGATCCAGTAAAAGGGCAAAAGAATAAAATATAATTTGGAAATATTCAATAAACTGATCGGGAATTTCATCAATAATATCCAGGATAATTTTCCGGGAATGCCATAAGTGAATTTCACTTCTACTTTAGAAAAACCTGCTGTGTTTAGTTTTTCTTTTATTTCCTCCACTCCATACCCATCCCTTACATGTTCATCTATAAAAGAAGCGTTTCCGACATTTTTATGTTCATGATCATGAACACCTGAACCACCCTGGTCGGATGGAGTGGAAATGATCAGGAGCCCGCCATTCTTTAACGATTTGTAAAAGTTTATAAATACTTTTCTGTCCTCCTGGATGTGTTCCATTACATCGAAAGAAATAATTACATCAAAACTCCCTTCAGCAATATATTTTGTTAAATCAGCCTGCTTGAATTGAGCCCTTCCTTTAAAGCCTGATTGATCAAAAAATGGCTGCGCTTTATCGACATGACTCTGACTGATATCAATTGCCGTGATTTTAGTTTTCTTAAATTTTTTTAGTATCCAATATGAATATTGTCCAAAGCCGGCACCTGCATCCAGGACATGAAGACCGTTTTTAAAAAAGGGTTTAATTTTCCTGATTTCTTTATGAACATGCCATGTTCTTAAGAGGTATAGATCAACTAAACGGAAAAATATTCGTTTAAAAAATGGGTTTCGTGATATAAAATGATCGATACTATGTTTTATAGGTTCGTATTTCATTTCAGCTATTTTTATTCCTTCTTATCTTCCGAAGATTCTGCAGAGGAAGATTCCTTTTCATGAAGTTTTTTAAACACCTCATCCATTTTCTCCATGTAATCTAAAGTATCATCATAATAGAAACTCAGTTCAGGCACCTTTCTTACCGAGTTCTTAAGCTGATTGGCAAGCGACTTTCTTATATCCCTGTTATGCTTCTCAATCAGTTTGATCATTTGATCAGGATCCCCTACATTTAAAAAATTAAGATAGGCTTTGACGTATCCAAAATCAGGTGATGCCTTAATGTGAGTCACACTTATTATAGCATTGCCAAAATATTTTTTTCCATCAGTTAAGAAAATGTATCCCAGTTCTTTCTGAATTAATCTTGCGAATTTTTCCTGCCTTCTACTTATCATTTTGCAAAGTTCCGACAATTATCCTTTCTACAGAAATAATTAAATTTGCCGCCATGAAAACATTCTGGCGCATTATCGCCTATTTAAAACCCTATACGGGAAAATTTCTTTTACACACTTTAACAATGATCATTGCTGTCAGTTTGCTGGGATTATCCATCTCATTTCTGGACAGTGTTTTAAAATTGCTTTTTTCTGGCGACAGCTTTACCACTATTGAAAGTTTAAAAAATTCGCCTTTTGAATTTTTAGACAGTATAAATCAATTTTTAATCAATAATCTCGAGGAAAAAAGCAAAAGCAGGGCTCTGACCTTAGCTATCAGTTTTGTGGTCGGTGTATATCTCTTAAGCAACGCGATCCGCTATATTTCCCAATTATTAATGAATTCCATAAGGACCAAAATGATCCAGAATGTTCGCAGAGATATGTTTTATAAAACAACTGATCTGCATATTGCTCATTTTGAAGGGAAGCATAAAGGAGATATCATGAGTCGTTTTACTGCTGATCTGCTGAATATAGAACAATCTATCATCGCTACCCTGGAAAGCCTGGTAAGGGATCCCTATACCATCATTATTTTCATTTATTTAATGATATCTGCTTCTCCTCCATTAACCTTATATGTGTTTTTGCTGATTCCACCCATGGCACTTATTGTAACATTCATTGGGAAGTCTTTGAAAAAAAATTCACTTAAGAGCCAGGAAAAGCTGGGATGGATCAGTACGGTTATTGATGAATTCACAAGCGGAATACGGGTTATCAAAGCCTTTAATGCCGAGGAATATGTGAAATCTGTTTTCAATAAACACAATAATGAATACCGGAAACAATCAAAAAAAGTATTGAATAAAAGCAGGGCTATACCCATTATTTCTGAATCTTTAGGCATTCTGACCGTTGGTGTTTTTCTTTACTTTAGTGGCAGACTCGTTTTTGAAGGCAAGCTTCAATACACCCTCATCATGATCTTTGTGATCTATTTTCAACAAATCACCCAACCTGCAAAAAAACTTTCCCAGGCTTATGGTCAAATCATGAAAGGTGCGGCATCCGGAGAAAGAATATTTCAACTTATTGATACAGAAGCACATATTAAAGAAAGTGCAAAGCCCATCGCCATAAGTAATTTTACCAAGAGTATCCAACTCGAAAATGTAAATTTCTCCTATACGTCAGAAAAAGTACTTAAAAATATTAATATTGAGATTCCCAAAGGAAAAATCATTGCGCTGGTAGGCCAGTCAGGTAGTGGGAAAACTACTTTGGCAGAATTAATTCTGCGCTTTTATGATGTAGATTCAGGGCGAATACTTTTGGATGGAAATGATATCCGACAAATAAAACTATTTGACCTGCGTAATTTGATGGCAGTTGTGACACAGGAACCCATTTTATTCAATGATACTTTTTTCAATAATATTGCTTTTGGGATCAGGCATCCCAATCAGGAAGAAGTGCTTTCAGCAGCCAAAGCTGCCAATGCGCATGAATTTATCATGGAAACAGAACATGGATACCAGGCGAATATCGGAGACCGGGGAGGATTGCTTTCTGGTGGGCAAAAACAAAGAATCAGCATTGCGAGGGCCATCCTCAAGAATCCGCCTATTCTGATATTGGATGAAGCCACATCTGCCCTGGACACTGCTTCCGAGAAAATTGTGCAGGATGCTATGTACAGACTCATGGAAAACCGGACCAGCATCGTTATTGCTCACAGATTAAGCACCATTCAAAAAGCAGATATGATCCATGTGATGGATAAAGGAGAAATTAAAGAATCCGGCAAACATGGAGAACTGATTGCAAAAAATGGAGCCTACAAAATGCTGTTTGAATTGCAGAAATTAGAGGATAATTAAGTACTTAATATACTCGCGACCAGCAGCTTTTCAAAATAGAAAAATGAACACAAGATCTGGAATTAAACAATTTTCCTACATTTGCTTCAGAATTTTAATTTTCTAAAAGAATACAAAAATGCAAAGAGACAGAGCGGTTTTTGACATGATTCAGAAAGAGAAAGAAAGACAAATGCAGGGGATCGAATTAATCGCCTCTGAAAATTTTGTCAGTGAGCAGGTACTGGAAGCCATGGGTTCGGTGATGACCAATAAATATGCCGAAGGATATCCCGGAAAAAGGTATTATGGAGGATGTCAGTTTGTGGATGAAACTGAGCAACTGGCCATTGACCGGGCTAAAGAATTATTCAATGCAGAATGGGCAAATGTGCAGCCTCATTCAGGTGCCCAGGCAAATATGGCAGTATTTCTTGCCTGTCTGAAACCAGGGGATACTTTTATGGGACTTGACCTGGCACATGGAGGTCATCTATCACATGGTTCCCCTGTAAATTCTTCAGGAATTCTATACAGGCAGGTTGCTTATGGTGTGGAGGAAACAACGGGCATGATTGACTATGATAAGATGGAAGCAGTTGCACTGGCTGAAAAACCCAAATTAATCATTGCAGGAGCCTCCGCTTATTCCCGTGACTGGGATTATGAACGCATGAGAGAAATAGCTGATCAGATAGGTGCCATTCTGATGGCAGATATCGCTCATCCGGCTGGATTAATTGCAAAGGGAATTTTAAATGATCCTTTACCACATTGCCATATAGTAACCACGACCACTCATAAAACGCTGAGAGGACCGAGAGGTGGAATGATTCTGATAGGAGAAGATTTTGAAAATCCCTGGGGAAAAACAACCAAAAAAGGAACCATTCGAAAAATGTCTTCATTGCTTGATTCTGCAGTATTCCCTGGAATTCAAGGTGGGCCATTGGAACATGTAATTGCTTCAAAAGCAGTAGCTTATGGTGAGGCCTTAACAGATGAGTACATGACATACATCCTTCAGGTGAAGAAGAATGCAAAGGTGATGGCTGATGCATTTGTAAATAAAGGCTATAAAGTAATTTCCGGAGGTACGGATAATCACCTGATGCTTATCGATCTCAGGACAAAATTCCCGGAAATTACAGGGCGTATTGTTGAAGATAGCCTGGTAAAAGCGGATATCACAGTCAATAAAAACATGGTGCCTTTTGATACCCGTTCTCCATTTCAGGCATCCGGGCTAAGAGTAGGAACACCTGCCATCACCACCAGGGGATTGAAAGAAGAGCAAATGGCTCCTATCGTGGAATTAATAGATGATGTAATTGGCAATCACGAGGATGAAGACATGATTGCTACAACCAGGAAAAAAGTCAACGAGATGATGTCTGATTTTCCATTGTTTGCTTAATTAACCCAATTTCCAATTTGCCAGTCAAGGGGCAAAAAAACATCATTACAAATCATCACAACACTTGTTAATAAAGTAAATCTCGCAAAATTAGAATTTGCTATTACGCTTAAATTCTCTAATTTAGTTCGCTGGAAAAGACTGTTAACATCATAAATTTTAATCAAATGAAAAGATTATTAATTGTTGCTCTTGCTTTATTCTTAGGGATTACTGCTTTTTCTCAACCTAAAAGACACATTGTTGTTGAGGAGTTAACAGGTACCTGGTGTACATTTTGTCCACGTGGTACATGGTACGGAGATTCATTATCACATATGTATGAGGATTTGATTTTTATTTCAGTTCATGTAAATGATCCCATGGAATTGCCAGGCTACCCTGATTCAACCAACCTGACTGGAGCACCCACTGCCAATGTGGACAGGGTCAAAAAAGCCCTAAGTACCAGCGTTTGGTTCGAGGGTGTGGATGTTAGAATGAAAGAAATTCCTGAAGCAGCAGTTTATATAGAGACAAGTTTCAATGCTTCAAGCCGTGAATTAACTGCCATTGTATCAGCAAAATTTCATCAGAATCTAAGTGGAGATTACCGCTTTGCTGCGATTGTTTTGGAAGACGGAGTAAGCGGGGATAATACACAATACAATCAAACAAATTATTATTCCGGAAACAGCAGTTACTGGGGTGGGTTTGAAAAATTACCTGCTTCTATCCCCTACTCTATGATTGCATATGACCATGTTGGACGCGCATTGCTTGGAGGATATTATGGAAAACAAAACAGCATGCCGGGAACGATCACCTCAGGAGATTCATTTTCTTATACCTTCAGTTATACGGTACCTGCCGACTATGATGAAAACTACCTTCGGGTGGCAGGCTTAGTGGTTGATGCGGCAACAGCTGAAATCATCAATGCAAGAAAAAGTCCTTATTTAGCCGGAAACACCAATGCCAGACCTTTCTTCATCAATTCACCCGATCCGGATGCCTATGTAGGGACCGAATATGAAGAAATAATTTATGCACACGATCCGGATGATAAAATATTGACCATTACAACAGTGGGAAGTGTTCCGCCCTGGTTGAATGTAACTGTTAAAGGAAAAGTAGTTACACTAAAAGGAACACCAACTGCCATGGGAACTATTCCACTGGAATTAAAAATTGATGACGGTACTGAAAGCATTACAAAAGTATTTGATATTATTGTCAATGCTGCATATCCGGAGAACTGGCAATTAGTTGGAGGAAATCATGTAAGTTCAACTCCTGCCTTTGCGCCTGATATTGCAGTGAACAGGAACAATTCATTATTTGCTTCCTATACAGATAACAGCAGTCAGATATTATATGTTTTTCAGTTGGTAAACGGTAGTTGGAAACAGGTTGGAGGATCAGTAGATTTTGGAGCTAACTGGAATTCCATAGCAGTGGATAAAGATGGTATTCCATGGGTACTCTATAACTTATACGATGGAACTGATGTGAAAGACCTGCAAGTAAAACGCTTTAACGGTAGTAGCTGGGAGCGGGTAGGACAGATTATTTCAGGAGCACGAACAGATGGAATTGACATCGCTTTCGATAATAACAATGTGGCTCATGTTTCCTGCCGTGAAGGTGAAAACAATGCTATGATGTTGAAATACAATAAATCGAATGGTTTCTGGGATTTAGTGGGTTATAGCTTTGCATACCGCGGTGCAGGAACGAACATTGCTTTTGACAGTAAAAACAGACCTCATGCCCTTTATGCTGATATTGATCACAATCAGATCCCTTATGTTAAATTTTTTGAGAACGATTTATGGGATGTGGTTGGAGGAAATTCGTTTGACACCAGCGGAGTCTATGGTTATTACGGTTTTGCGATCGATAAGAATGATAATATTTATGTCGCCCTTACCAGGAACTATATGAAACAAATAATGGTCTATAAATACGATGGCACCTCATGGAGTGTAATTGGTGAAAACATTACCGGAGGAGAGGCATTCAATACAAGAATTGCTGTGGATAATTGGGGGAAAGTCTATGTCCTGTTCCGGGATGGACTCAAAAAAAACAGGGCCACTTTAATGACCTTGAATGGCAGTACCTGGGAAAGTGTTGGACCGAGGGGATTTAACAGGGGGAACATCAGTTTTGGAGAATTGGTGGTTGATAACAATAACATGCCTCTTGTTAGTTACAGGGATGGAGGAAACAATGAAAACTTTGCTGTAATGAGTTATGGTTTATTTACCGATGTGAAGGAAAACAGGATTTCTTCCAATGAAGTAAACGCATATCCTAACCCTGCAAAAGATAGAGTTCAGCTGGATATGAAGAACATAAATGAAGGGATTTATTTGATTACAGACATCTTTGGCCATACCATTGCAAAAGGTTCATTTAGCGCTGAGAATGTTAGTATAAATGTAAAAGACCTGTCCAGTGGAGTTTATTTTATTAGCATTTTGAGTAATAACCAACAGTGGTATTCAAAGTTTACTAAAGAGTAAAAAAATATAACAGGCTGACTATCATTTTCTGTTTTTCACTGCCTTTTTTTATAAAATTGGAAAAAGGAAACTAGTATTCCTTTTTCCAGCCTAATTAAACGGAGTAATGAAACGGGTAATTATCCTCTTTTTGCTTATAGGTTCTTTTCATTTAAGTGCTCAAAATATTCATAATTCTGGTTTTGAGGACTGGACCATTGGTGGTTTTGTCCAAAAACCTACCGGATGGAGCACATCAAATGAATATACGGCTACTGTTGGAACTTATACAGTTCATCCCGATTCCAATAGTTTTGTGGGTAATTATGCCGTTAAAATTCAAACCATTGATTTGGGAACACCTCCTGTTCCATATCCGGGTTTTGTAGTAAATGGACAACTTGTACCCACCGGGAGTAACGATTTTCAAAAGCTTTTATACGCTGGGGAGCCATTTCCTTATAAGCCTTTTAAGCTCATGGGGTTTTATAAATTTAAATCAAATGCTCCCATTGAAGACTGGGCCTATGCCTACGTTTTATTGAAAAAGTATGATCCCAACAGCAACACCATCATCAATATTGGTGTGGGTTCAAAAACCTTGCTCAATCCAACCTCAGAATACACCTATTTTGAAGTTCCGATATCCTACATCATCAAGGACGAAACTCCTGATTCTATTGTAGTTGCATTTTATTCGACCTATCCTCAATCGCCCATAAGCGGAGGCGAATTTTGGGTAGATAAAATAACTTTTGATTACACAGGCAGTATTGATGAACAACAGAATTCCTTCCATATTTATCCCAATCCGGTTCATGATCATTTATTCATTGAGCAAAATACACTCGAAAAAAACAGCTTTAACATATTTGACATGTATGGACGCTCCATTCGGTCTGGTTATGTTCACGACCAAATCTCAAAAATAAACATGGAGAAGTTCAATCCTGGAATATATTTTATAGTCTTGAATTCATCAAAAGGGATCATTTCTTCAAAATTTGTTAAAGAATAGGATAGTCGATAAAGGGTTTTAACTCATTATTCCATTGTTCTTTACGATGGTTTTACTTTTCTTTTTACTGGTATCAGAATAATTAATTGCTAAATCAACTATAATAAACACATCTAATGTTCTTGAGATTGTAGTTTGGCTTATAACATACAGTAAAATTAAGTTTTAACAAGATCTCATAAAACCAATTAAAAATGGAAAAGCTTGAAAATATAATACTAGAATATCTAGATTTTTGTTCTAATTTTGTTAATAGCATGCTTTAAAAGTTGTAATTTTACTTCTTGCATTGTCTTGGTTATTAAAAATTATGTTCAACTTAAAATCCCACATATGAAAGTATTTAAATTTTCATTGCTGTTGCTGATCTCAGTTTTGTTGAATAATTCTTTATACTCGCAAGTTCAATTCAGCATATATCCTAATGGAATAGATACCATCTGCCATGGTGAATCATTAAAAGTGGAAGCAAAAGCTGGTTATTCCTCCTATCACTGGTCGAATGGGAAAACCACCAGAATAATTGAAGTGAATAAAGCAGGCTTGTATAAATGCACTGCCACAGACCAGTACCACCAGACCCATGTGGATTCATTAATGGTCTACATGTTTCCAAAGAAAAATTTGTCTATCTATTCCAATCCAAAACCAGCTGTTATATGTAAAGGGGCAGAACTGGTACTGGAGGCAAGTCCTGGATTTAAAATCTACCATTGGAGCAATGGCAAAAAAGGAGATCGAATTGTTATAACTCCTACTTTATCGCACTGGTTGATTCTAATAGCAGTTGATTCAAATGCGTGCCATTACCGGGATTCAATTCATATAAAAGTCAAAATTTGTGATAGTTGTGATATCATTACGGCCTGGCCTGGCACAAGCATTTGTAAAACAGGCGACACCGTCATTCTTGAGGCCAAAAGCGGATATTCTTCCTATACGTGGTCTGACAGCTCGACCCACCGCTTTCTTCATGTTACAAAACCAGGTATTTATTATGTTACAACTAAAGATCAGCATGGAAATAAATGCACTGATTCAATTGAAATTACATCAGGTGCTGCTCCACTGCACATTTATAGCAACCCCTCTCCTCCTGTAGTATGTAAAAATGAAAAAGTCATTTTAGAGGCCACATCCGGCTTTCAATTGTATGATTGGAATATTCCCGGATCCGGCAACCGGGTGGTTTATGTTGCTGAGAAAAGTAAAAAAATAATCCTGCATGCCAAAGATAAAAACGGATGCATGACTCATGCTGTAATTGACATTGTAGTAAAGGATAGTTGTAACAAGTGCAAGGGAATTATTGAAGCATGGCCTAAATCAGTTCTATGTGGTGAAAAAGATTCTGTCGTCCTTGAGGCAAAAAACGGTTATACTACTTATCTCTGGTCTAATCATCAAACCGGCAGAATATTATGGGTTTATAAAGCAGGTTGGTATTGGATTGAAGTCACTGATTCAAATTCAAAAAAATGTCGAGACAGTATTCACATCAAACAGGCCAATATTCCTGAACTAAAAATACATTCTTCACCTAATCCTGCTGTAATATGTAAAGGAGATACCATTATTCTGGAAGCTTCCAATGGATTTGTTTATTACAATTGGAGTAATGGCCATAAATACAGGGTCACCAAATTCGCTCCTGAAAAATCCTTCGAATTAGTGCTTGAAGCTGTCACAGAAAAAGGATGTGTAGCAAGAACGACTATTTATATTAAAGTAATTGATTGCTCTCACAGCCTGGAGGATATAGGCAGAGATGTGCTGAATATTTTCCCAAATCCCGTTAAAAATGGATGTTTCTCTATACAATCAAATGGCATCCAGATCAATGAAATCCAGATGTATGATCTGAATGGCAAAGAAGTTAAAGTGGAGCATGTAAATAATGGAAATAATAATACAATCAGTTTAGATTCAAAAATTAAAGGCATGTATCTAATTTACATCCATACTGAAAAAAGTTCCTTTATCAGGATGATATTACTTGATTAGGAGATAAATAATTTGGATAATAAACATTATTTAAAAGCCCACAGAATTCAAACTCTATTTCCCAGAAATTACTATTTCTATAGAAGAAGAAATTAATATATTCTTATTTATTCTTGATACTGGCCGAATGCCTTGCATTGAGAATTATTAAAGCAATTACAATTCAGTTATAATTTGTGAATTCCAGAATAATCATCACAGGAACCCGTGGAACCCTGGGACAGCAACTTGTTCCTTTTATGCAAGAAAAAGGCTTTGATGTGCTAGCCTGGAACAGGTCAATGATTCCTGTTGATGATTACCATCAAATGGAGAATTTTATCCAGCTTAATAATCCCAAAGCACTTATTCACCTTGCTGCGATCACTTCGCTTGATGAGAATGACAGGATAAATAGCTGGCAGGTAAATTATGAATGGCCATCTGAGTTGGCCTGGATTTGCAGAATTCATCAAATTAAATTTATATTCACCTCATCCGCCATGGTTTTTAGTCAGCAACAAAACGGACCCTTTTCCCTTGAATCTATTCCTGATGAGCAATCTGGTTATGGACTTGAAAAAAGACTTGCGGAAGAAAGAGTGTTGTCTCAAAATCCTGATTCAGTAATCCTCAGATTAGGGTGGCAGATTGCCGAAGACAAAGCTGGAAGTCCTGAAAGCAAAAACTCAATGATTGCCTCCCTGGATAAGCAGATGAAAAATACGGGTGAAATCAAAGCCAGCACTAAATGGTTTCCCTCCTGCTCTTATGTTCAGGATACGGTTGGAATTATGGGTCAAAGCCTGACATTTTCAGAAGGGATCTACCAGCTAAATTCGAATACGGACTGGTCATTTTTTCAAATTGTGACTGCATTGAAAAATTATTTCAATAAAGACTGGAATATTGTTCAAACTAAAGATTATGAACATGATCAGCGGATGATAGATGACAGAATAAAAATAAAAACTCTGAATGAACGATTTAGCAGATGAATATCGAGACTGTTTTCTTGTTGCTGTTATCTAGAAACCAGAACTCTGAAAAGTTTGTCTGCAATTCAATTCGAAGTAATTAAGTTTGAAAACAAAATAAATCAATACAAAATGGATAAAAAATACAAAAACTGCCAAAGTTGTGGAATGCCTTTAAAAAAAGATGAAAAAGGTGGTGGGACAAATGCAGATGGGACAAAATCTGTAAAGTTTTGTAGTCATTGCTATGATGAAGGAAAATTCACACAAGCTGAGATGGATGTGGATCAAATGAAATCATTTGTTAAAGGGAAACTGAAAGATATGGGCTTTCCCAGATTTCTGGGAGGTTTTTTCACCATGAATATTCCAAAACTTGAACGCTGGAAATGAACTCAATAATCATTCGACCTAACAGGTTTGTAACAACCAGTTAGGTTGATACAAACAGCATACAATTTATCAATTTGACAATTTTGCAGTTTACGAAACTCTACCATTAATCCTTGAAGGTCAGGTAGGCCAAAAACTACGAATTAATTTCTAATACGATGAGTATATTTTCTGACCTTGCCAGTGTGCTCGATGAAAATGACGAACTTTCAAATAAAGAAAGAGCCAGGCTCATTGCAGAAAGCAATGATAAAAAAGAAATAAAGGAACTTGTTGCACGACTAAGTTACCAAAACAGGGCAATACAAAGCGACAGCATAAAAGTACTTTATGAAATCGGTTATATAAAGCCCCAATTGCTTTTACCCTATCTGGATCTTTTTTTGGATTTGCTTTCCAGTAAAAATAACCGCATGGTTTGGGGATGCATGATTGCGTTAAGTTGCATTTCGACCATAGAATCTAAAAAACTTTATCCACATCTTTCAAAAATATTGCAGGCGGTAGATGAAGGTTCTGTTATTACAAAAGATGCTGCCGTTTCTATCCTTATCAACCTGTCTAAACTAGCTGAATTCCATTTGGAATGCTCAGGACTTTACTTCAAGTGTTTGAAAAATAGTCCTCCTACTCAATTTCCTATGTATGCAGAAAAAGGAATGGAAATCATTGACCATTCGAACAGGAATGAATTCTGTACAATTCTTGAAATGCGATTGGATCAACTGGACAAAGACTCTCAAAAAAAACGTATTCTAAAAGTTTTGAAAAAACTGGAGAGGAATTAATTTACTAATTCTCAAGAACTACTTATTGAATCCTCTCTAGGATCACACATATTTTATAGCCAAAAGAAAAATATATAATATATTTACACAACCCCCTGTAAATAACCAATCAATCATAAAATAATATATATTTTTCAGAAAGTGTATAAGTTTTTATAGGGGTTATAAAAATTAATATATACTTTTGTGTCAAATTTAAATAATAATAAAATGTCACATTTGCGTTTTAGTGCCCTGGAAGATATCAGGAAAAGGAAAGCAGTTGAAGTTCAACTTCCATCCGTTAAAACTTCAGAATATTTCGGATCCAATGTGTTTGATTTAAAGAAAATGCAGGAATATTTATCAGAGGAGGCGTATGAAAGTGTAAAACAGGCTGTGGAGAGAGGAAGTAAGATAGAAAGGAAAGTAGCGGAACAAATTGCATCCGGAATTAAATCCTGGGCACTGGACAGAGGTGCTACACATTACACCCACTGGTTTCAGCCCCTGCATGGAACTACTGCCGAGAAACATGATGCTTTTTTCCAGCCGACAAAAGACGGGGGAGTTATTGAGAATTTTGGAGGCGATAAACTGGTACAGCAGGAACCCGATGCCAGCAGTTTTCCCAGCGGTGGTATTCGAAACACATTTGAAGCTCGTGGCTATACAGCCTGGGATCCCTCATCACCTGCCTTTGTAATTGGAACCACATTATGCATCCCGACTATTTTTGTGTCATACACAGGTGAAGCATTAGACTATAAAACGCCTTTGTTGAGGTCTTTAAACCTCCTGGATAAAGCCGCTGTTGAAATTTGCCAGTTGTTTGACCGGAATGTAACTAAAGTGAACGGTACTTTGGGCTGGGAACAGGAGTATTTCCTGGTGGATGAAGCTTTGTATCATGCCCGTCCTGATTTAATGTTAACGAAGAGAACTCTTATGGGTCATGCCTCTGCAAAGGATCAGCAATTGGCTGATAATTATTTTGGTTCAATACCTGAGCGTGTCATGTCTTTTATGAAAGAAATTGAAATTGAGGCATATAAACTGGGAATACCCATTAAAACAAGACATAATGAAGTAGCTCCAAACCAGTTCGAGTGCGCACCTGTTTATGAAGAAATCAATCTGGCAGTTGATCATAATCAATTGCTGATGGACATCATGGATAAAATTGCCAGGCACCACAATTTCAGGGTACTTTTCCATGAGAAACCTTATAAAGGAGTTAATGGGAGTGGGAAACACTGTAACTGGTCGCTTGCTACCAATACAGGAGTGAATTTATTATCACCAGGAAAAACACCCAAATCAAATTTGCAGTTTTTAACTTTCCTTATCAATACCATTAAGGCAGTTCACGATTGGCAGGATTTACTACGTGCTAGCATCATGTCGAGCGGAAACTCACACCGGCTTGGTGCCCATGAAGCACCACCAGCCATTATTTCTGTATTTATCGGTGAACAACTGACTAAAATGCTGGATGAAATTGCCAGTAGGGTCAGCACCAAAAAAATGACTCCGGATGAAAAAACAAGTCTGAAGCTGGACGTAGGAAAAATTCCTGAAATTCTGCTGGACAATACAGACCGTAACAGAACCTCTCCTTTTGCATTCACAGGTAATAGATTTGAATTCAGGGCCATAGGAAGTTCAGCAAATACTTCTAATCCAATGACCACCCTTAATACGGTAGTGTCTAATCAATTAATGGAATTCACAAGAGATGTGAAAGCCCTGAGAAAAAACGGTGTGAAAAAAGATGAGGCTATATTCCAGGTCCTGAAGGATTATATTGTTAAATCCAAAAAAATCAGGTTCGAAGGAGATGGATATAGTGAAAGCTGGATCAAAGAAGCAGAAAAACGTGGATTATCTAATATCAAGGATGTTCCGGATTCCTTCAGCGCTTTTATGACAAAAAAATCAAAAGACATGTTTTCTGCCTGCCATGTACTTAGTGAAGTTGAAATAAATGCCCGCTTTGATATTCGACTGGAACGTTTTACAAAAAAAGTGCAAATTGAATCAAGAGTTTTAGGTGACCTGGCTATTAATCACATCATTCCTACCTGCATTAATTTCCAGACCAAGCTGATTGAGAATGTAAACGGGCTTAAAGAAGTAAGCTCAAAAGAGGATTTTAAAAGGCTCTCCTCCCTACAGATGGATACCATACTTGATATTTCCGAAAGGATCAATGCAGTTAAAAAATTGGTGAATGAAATGAAAGAAGAACGAAAGAAAGCAAATAAAATGGAAAAAATCCTGGACCAGGCAAATGCTTATAGTAAAATAATCAAACCCTACCTGCTTGAAATTCGTTCGCACATTGACCGACTGGAACTTATCGTGGACGACAGGATGTGGCCCATGCCCAAGTACAGGGAACTGTTGTTTAACAGATAGTCCGTGTTGAATTTTTAAAAGTATGATTTGCTGCAAAGACAGTCTCATCTACTTTCTTAAAATCTTCTCCATTGATTTTCCTCTAGCCAATTCATCAATCAGCTTATCTAAATACCTAATTTTTTGCATCAGTTTGTCTTCAATTTCTTCCACCCGATAGCCGCATATTAGACCGGTAATTTTTGAAACATTTGGATTAATTTGTGGTGCCTGTGCAAAAAAGGTTTCAAAATCAGTTTTTTGATCAATTTGATGCTGCAACGATTTTTGATCATATCCTGTCAGCCAACAAATGATAGCATCTACATCTTCCTTGCTACGGCCCTTCTTCTCCGCTTTTTGGATATAGAGTGGATAGACACTTTCAAATGTCATTTTAAATACTCGTGAGTTATCCATTTTCTTAAATTTTGTTATGCATCAATCATTTATTCAATATATTATTAGAAAAATTTTTATCTAAATATCAGCTGTCCTGATATTTAATCTTCATGGCATTCAGAAAATTCCGTAAAATCTGATCTTTACACGGTCGATATTGGCTTTGAGTTGGCTTACGGAAAAATGCACTTAGTTCGTGTTTACTAATGCGCATACCAACTGAATCCAACATCGAGAGGATATCAGTATCCTTCAGATGGAGTGCTATTTTTAATTTTCTAAAAACAATATTATTATTCAGCTTTTTTTCAGGAATAGGTTGAGCACCTTCCTTTTTGCCTCTTTTGTCCATGATAAATCCATTCAGGAAATTGGCCAGGTCCCTGTCCACTATCCCTTTAAATGCGTGATCATCTTCTTTTTTCAACCAATCACAAACCTGCATCCGGCTTACTGTTTGTTCTGCCAGGGCAAATAACTCGATCATTTCGGAATCACTGAGGTCGAATATATACCTGATACTGCGTAATATATCGTTATTGTTCATTAGCTGTACTATTCGCTTAAAACCTTTCCTTAAATATTTTTCTTAATTCGAACAATTCATCCCTGAATTGAGCTGCCATGATGAAATCGAGTTCTTTTGCTGATTTTTTCATTTTCTTTTCTGTGTCCGCAATGGCTTTTTCCATTTGCTCCCGATTCATATAGGCTATGACCGGGTCAGCTACCAGGTTCATTTTTTCCTGTCCGAAATCAAATACATCCTGTTTCTTTTGAGAATCAGCCAGAGAAGTTTGTTCCATGATTTGTTCCACAGATTTTTTAATACTGGTCGGGCTAATGTGATGAATCCGGTTGTAATGCAATTGTTTTTCACGTCTTCTATTGGTTTCATCAATTGTACGCTGCATGCTTCCGGTCACCTTGTCGGCATACATAATAACTTTTCCATTGATATTCCGGGCTGCACGTCCTGCTGTTTGCGTCAGTGAGGTTTCCGATCTGAGGAATCCTTCCTTATCGGCATCCAATATCGCAACCAGGGAGACTTCAGGCAAATCAAGGCCTTCTCTCAGTAAATTGATCCCTATCAGTACATCAAATTTCCCAAGACGCAGGTCCCGTAAAATTTCAATTCGCTCCAGTGTATCCACTTCAGAATGCAAATAGCGCGATTTGATATGGATGTTTAGCATGTACTTGCTTAATTCTTCTGACATTCGCTTGGTTAATGTGGTTACCAGAACTCTTTCATTCACCTTCGTTCTTTCATCAATTTCAGCCAGTAGATCATCAATCTGGTTCTGGCAGGGTCGTATTTCAATCATAGGATCAATTAATCCGGTTGGCCGGACAATCTGTTCCACTATGGATCCACCTGTTTTCTCAAGTTCATAGGGTCCCGGAGTAGCGCTCATAAACACTACCTGGTTTTGGATATTTTCAAATTCAGTAACATTTAAAGGCCGGTTATCTAATGCTGCTGGCAGCCTGAAACCATATTCAACAAGCACATTTTTACGGGATAAGTCGCCTGCATTCATTCCCCTTACCTGTGGAATCGTTACATGACTTTCATCCACTATCATCAGGTAGTCTTTGGGAAAATAGTCAAGCAGGCAAAATGGCCTGTCTCCTGGCTGCCGCCTGTCAAAATAACGGGAATAATTTTCTATTCCGGAACAATAACCCAATTCCTTTATCATTTCCATGTCCAGATTCACTCTTTCATTCAATCGCCTGGCTTCCAAATGTTTACCTATGTTGTCAAAATAAGATGTTTGATCCAGTAAATCATTCCTGATCTCTTCAAGCGCAAGCTGTATCACATCAGGTGGAGTAACAAACAGGTTCGCAGGAAAAATAACAACGGTATCCAGTTTTTCCAGTCTCCGACCTGTTTTGGGATGTATGCTTTCTATCTTTTCAATTACATTTCCCAAAAAGCTCACCCGAAATGCTTCTTCCGCATAAGAGGCAAAAATATCAACTACATCGCCTGCTACCCTGAAGGTACCATTATTCAATTCAATATTTGTCCTGACGTACAGGCTGTCAATTAATTGAAGCAGGAATTGCTTCCTGTTAATTTCATCACCCACTTTTAAAGTAATGGTCGCATCTTTAAAAGATTCTGGGTTTCCAATACCATAAATACAGGAAACAGAAGCAACCACAATCACATCTCTGCGGCCTGACAGCAGGGAAGAAGTGGCCCTGAGTCGCAGTTTTTCGATTTCATCATTAATGCTTAAATCTTTTTCGATATACGTATTGCTTGCAGGAAGAAATGCTTCAGGTTGATAATAATCATAATAAGAAACGAAATATTCAACTGCATTTTCAGGAAAAAACTGCTTAAACTCACCATATAGCTGTGCAACCAATGTTTTATTGTGACTTAAAACCAGTGTAGGTTTTTTTACCTCCTGTACTACATTGGCCAAAGTAAAGGTTTTGCCTGAACCAGTTACTCCCAGTAAAACCTGGTACTTTTCATCATTCCTTATCCCTTTGATAAGCTGCTCAATTGCCTCTTGCTGATCACCTTGCGGTGAATAATCCGAATGTAATTTAAAATTCACTTAAGCATATTTTAAGTATTCACAGGTATCGGCAACTGACTGCCCGATAGAGATAAACTCCTTGTTTAAGGCTTTTTTTACTTTTGAATTATCATAATAATACTTGCTCGTTGCCAGCCTTAAAAGTTCAGCTGTAATAATGGGATTTGACCTGGTGACAAATGCCCGTAAGCGGTCGGCTAAAGAAACCAATCGACTCATTTTATCATTTGCTTCTTTTTTGACATTTTGAAGTCCAAAGCCTGCATCCACCAGGGCAAATAGATCTTTATAACTTACATTTTCGGAAACCAGTAGATAACGTTCATTGAACAATTCCTCATCCCGACTCATCTCATACATGAAATCAGCAACGTCCCTGACATCCACATAGCCATTAATTCCGGTGGTATAATAGTTAAATCCTTTTTGAAGCAATCGAAAAATTTTGCTTATATCATTTTCCTCTATAGCCGGTCCAATTACAACACCCGGGTTGATGATTATTCCTTTTGATCCTTCATTAAACGCTCTCCAAACCTCAAGTTCCGACATCAATTTGCTCATGCCATAAATGGAATTAGATGATTTTTGAGTACTGAGGTCAGACTCATCCACCTGAGCTTCATTTCCTCTTCCCAGGGATGAGATAGAGCTTGCAAAATGAAATCGCTTTATCCCGTTTTGTAAGGAAAGGTTGACCATATTTTTCGTTGCACCCACATTTCCGCTAAGAACAGCCAGCTTATCTTTTGCCTGAAAACTGACCACCCCTGATAAATGAAACACTTCTGAAACATCCTGAAAAGCAGGTTTTAAATCATCTAATTCAGTTAAATCCGCATCTATCCATTCGATTTTCTCTTGATAGCTGTCAAAATCTTTAAAGTGGCCCTTATTCATAAAATCAAAAGCAATTTTCACTTGCTTGAAGTTGCTTGAAGTACGCTTTACAGCCCTTATCTTGTGTCCTTCCTTAATTAACCGGTATAGCAGATATGAACCCAGAAATCCTGTAGCTCCACTTATCAATATCATAAAAATTCTTGAGGCTTCAAAATTAGGGAATAATGACTAATTAGAACCTCCTCATTCCAGCCATTCTGAACAAGGGCTGTGCATAATTTAACATAATTAAGTAGGTATTGATTAGTAGCTTTGTTCTTCAAAATCTATAATCATGAGCCTGAGTGAAAATTTCATCCCCATTCATGTGGAAGATGAACTAAACGTCAAGAATTATTCCTCCGATTGCTGGATTAATAGCGTAGCCATTCATGAGAAATTATTTCCAATTTTAGACGGTAAAAAAATTGCATTGATCGGAATTATTTCAGAGGATTCAAATTTTGAAGCAAACCATATTAGAAGTCATTTATATTCCATGACAAAATTAGAGTATGCCTCTGTTTTTGCAGATTTAGGGAACTTCATGTTTGATCACCAGGACGGTAAAATACAGGAAAAATTAGGATTTACACTCAGCGAGTTAATTACCTCTGGATTAATACCCCTATTAATCGGCAACAGCCAGGAATTAACCTATGCACAATACCTGGCTTATGAATACCTTGAGAAGTACGTCAACATCATCAACGTGGACTCAAGAATAGATTTAAACCTGGATGATAGCGGGGAGTTACATGAAGACAATTACCTGTCAAAAATACTGGTGAAAGAACCTCCTTTTCTTTTTAATTTGTGTCAACTCGCATTTCAATCGCATCAAACTGACAACAGAATATTAAAACTATTGGAAAATTATCATTTCGACTTGATCCGTTTAGGTAAAATAAGAGATTCTTTTGATGAAATTGAACCCATTGTCAGAAGTGGAGATCTCCTTTCCTTTGATATTTCAGCCATTCGTCAAGCTGACTCTTCAGGATGTAATTTTCCATCTCCAAGTGGATTATTTGCCGAGGAAGCCTGCAGAATTGCCAGAATTGCGGGAATGAGTAATAATCTGTCTTCAGCAGCTATTTATGAATACAATTCTCAGAAAGACAAAAGAAGCCAGACAGCTCAGCTAATTGCCCAAATGATTTGGTATTTTACAGATGGTGTGTACCACCGGATCACAGAGGGAAAGTTTAATGACAGCAGTACTTTTGTAAAATACATAAGCACAGATCAATCGAATATTCACGAAATGGTATTTTATAAAAGTAAAAAAAGCAATCGTTGGTGGATGGAAGTCCCTGTTAGCCATAAAAAGAAAAACTACATTGGAAAAGAACTATTCCCTTGCTCTTATAAAGATTATGAATTGTCGACTAAAGGAGAGATTCCTGAAAGATGGTGGAAAGCACTTAAGAAACTCAGCTGAAGAATCTGAATTACTATGTCCGAAAATAATTTGAACCAAGCTTGTATAAATCTTTTTGCTTCAATTTGATAAAAATCTTTTATTCACATCTTTTTGATATTAAATATAAATTGCTGAAATTATATTTTTAATAATGTCATTATTTAAGCAAATAATCGATATTTGTATACGGTTTCGCATTAAAAGGCTTAAATCTTACGCAAACGTAATACTAATTGAACTGATTATTCCTAATGAAATCTACTGCATTAACCGACAAGCACATTGCCCTTGGGGCTAAAATGGTTCCATTCGCAGGATTTAATATGCCTGTTTACTACGAGGGAATTAAAATTGAACACAATACAGTTAGAGATCACCTCGGTATATTTGATGTATCACATATGGGAGAGTTCACAGTAACAGGCAATGATGCTCTCAATTTCCTTCAATACGTTACTTCCAATGATGTTTCAGCTCTTCATACAGGTAAAATCCAGTACACTTGCTTCCCAAATGATCAGGGGGGAATAGTGGATGACTTGCTGGTTTATTGTCATGATAAAAACTCTTATTTTCTTGTAGTAAATGCTTCAAATATAGAAAAGGACTGGGATTGGATAAACAAGCTGGCTAAAAACTATGATGTTGAGCTGGAGAATATTTCAGATCAGATAGCACAAGTTGCCGTACAGGGACCCAAAGCTTTAAAAGCACTTCAGGGATTAACAGATGTTCCCCTTGATGATATCCCTTATTATACATTTACATCGGTTCATTTCTCAGGCATTCCGGATGTCCTCATTTCTGCCACAGGATACACAGGATCAGGAGGTTTTGAGCTTTATTGCCAAAATGAATACATGCCTGAAATTTGGGATAAAGTGCTGGAAGCAGGAGCCCCGTTTGGAATAAAACCCATCGGATTGGGAGCACGAGATACTTTACGACTGGAAGTTGGATTTTGTTTGTATGGAAATGACATCGATGACACCACATCTCCCATTGAAGCCGGACTTGGCTGGATTACTAAGTTCAATAAAGATTTCATGATGAAAGATTATCACCTGAAATTGAAGGAAGAAGGGGTTACAAAAAAATTAGTTGGAATTGAACTTATAGATAAGGGTATTCCTCGTCAGCATATGATTATCTTAAACAGAGATGAAGAAATAATCGGTGAGATTACATCCGGGACTCAATCTCCTTATACGGGAAGAAACATTGCCTTGGGATATGTTTTAAAAGCTTTTTCAAAAGCTGATACTGAATTGATTGTTCAATCACGAAATAAGCTATTACAAGCTAAAGTTGTAAAATTACCTTTTTATAAAAAAATTACTTAACGCTATCTAATAATTTATCATTATGATGCAGATTACAGAACTTGAAGTGTGGAAGGCAGCAATCGAACTTGCCAAGCGCTGTTATGAGATTACTTCTGAATTCCCTGATTCAGATAATTACGGATTATCAGCACAAATCAGAAGAACGGTTACCAATATTCCGGCAAACGTTTCAGCTGCAGCAAGTCGAAAACATGGAAAAGAATCACTTCGTCATTTGTTTCGATCAAGAGACCTGATTTATGAAGTAGAATCTCACATTTATCTGGCCAATAAATTGGGACATATCGATGATGAATTGCTTGAATCTATGTTAGAAACGCTGAACACTTCAAAAAGGCTCCTGTTTGGATTCATCAAATATTACAAGCGATCGAGTTCATCGGACCAAAGATACAGAAGAAGTTCAGGAAGTGATAATCCTTCAGTTGAAGATTTGCCACCAAGCACTGAACACGGTATGGATATTATTGAAGACGATATATAATGCAAAATAATTATTTTCTTCAAGTCTTATCTATTTACATTCTCATTTTGTGAACGAATTTTCATTCAATTATTTGTTCAGGCATTGCGATTAAAGTACAAAAATGAGTTTCCCTAAACAACTTATCCATATTGTTGATGATGACTATGATACACTGGATTTTCTTAGTTATAATCTTCAAAAAGATGGATATATTGTTCATACCTCATCTACTGGAAATGAGGCCATCGAATTAGCTAATAGCATAATTCCTGATTTGATCATACTGGATGTGATGATGCCGGGAATGGATGGTATAGAAACTTGCAGGAAACTGAGGAGTATTCCCGGGTTAAACCATACCATTATCGCATTTCTTACTGCCCGCGGGGAAGATTATTCGCTGGTAGCTGGCTTGGATGTAGGTGCCGATGATTACATCCTGAAACCCATCAAACCCCATGTACTTTTGAGCCGGGTAAAAGCCCTGCTTAGACGAAACAAAGATAACCAACAGGAGGATATCCAATTATTTGGGAGCCTGTCAATTGACCGTGAACGCTACCTGGTGATAAAAAATGAAAAAGAATTTTCACTTCCCCGAAAAGAATTTGAATTGCTCTCCTACCTTAGCTCAAAACCAGGTAAAGTATTTACCCGTGATGAGATTCTAAAGATTATTTGGGGAGAAGAAGTTATTGTGGGTGAAAGAACAATCGATGTTCACATTCGCAAACTGAGAGAAAAGATTGGAAATGAATATATTAAAACCATTAAAGGAATCGGTTATAAATTTGAATTTTAGTTTAAAGCCTTTAAAAATTTGATTCAATGAAGGGAATGCACTCATGAAAAACCTCACTCCTTTTCAGTTAGCTCTTCTCAATTCAAGCATTATTTCATTAATAGTGGGTATTCTTTATCTTTTGGTGCTTGTTCCCGTTCAAATCCATCCATGGTATATAGTTCTTATCATCGTCTCAATTACCTGGCTTATTTCATATATTGTATTTGGCTATACGCTGGAATTTTTTATCTACAGGAAAATAAAACTGATCTACAAATCAATTCATAATTTAAAATTCAAAGGAGATAAGAATAAGTTTAAAATAGAGCTGAAAGAGGATATTATCAGTGAAATAAATGAAGAAGTGGCTGAGTGGGCAAAAAGTAAAAACATCGAGTTAACTCAGCTTAAAAACGTTGAAACATTCAGGAGGGAATTCCTTGCTAATGTTTCACATGAATTGAAAACACCCATTTTCAACATTCAGGGATTTGTTCATAGCCTGTTGGATGGTGGCTTAAATGATCCATCAGTAAACCAAAAATACCTGGTTAAAGCTGCAAAGAACCTGGATAATTTGTCTGAAATAGTGAATGATCTGGAAATTATTTCACGCCTGGAAACAGGTGACATACCCCTTGAACTGAAAACTTTTGACATTCATCTATTATGCCAGGAGGTGTTTGAATCGCTTGAGTTTTTAAAAAAGCGCCATCATATCAATATGTCGTTTAAAGAGGGATCTAACAAGAGTTTTTATGTGCTTGCTGATTTGGATAAAATCAAAACGGTTTTGATTAATCTGATATCCAATTCCCTTAAATATGGAAAAGACAATGGCAAAACATTAATTGGCTTTTACGACATGCATGAAAACATTTTAGTGGAAGTGTCAGATGATGGACCTGGCATAAGCGCTGAACATCTCCCCAGGTTATTTGAGCGCTTTTACCGTGTCGATAAAGCAAGATCGAGAAGCGAAGGAGGAAGCGGGCTTGGCCTTGCAATTGTGAAGCACATCATAGAGGCTCACGAACAAAATATAAATGTAAGAAGCACACCAAAGCTTGGAACTACTTTTAGTTTTACGCTGAAAAAAGCATAAAAGCTATAAAGGCCTCAGAACATTTTCAATATCCCTGCAAAATTATTCATCCTAAAAGCTTGAAAATCAAAAAAAAATAGTTTATTTGCACATGATTATTTGTTTCACTTTAACCTCTTTTTATGCCTGATTAGCCAATGAAAAATACATATTTTGACCTGGTAGAGCAAACATTTTATTTTCCACAGGAAGGCTTTGATCTTCAGGAAGGGTATCTTACATTTTATGGTGTTTCTCTTAAATATTTGATCAAAAAGTATGGTACTCCTTTCAAATTGATTTATTTACCTCGGATTGGAGACCAAATAAAAAAAGCAAGAAATTTATTCAAAAGGGCATTAAGAGCAAATAATTATAACGGCAAATATCATTTTTGCTATTGCACCAAATGCTGCCATTTTCATCATGTAATCAGTGCAGCATTAAAGCATAATGTAAATTTAGAAACTTCCTCCTCATTTGATATTGATCTTATAGAAAAACTGTATCGAAGGGGAGAAATACAAAAATCAATCACCCTGTTGCATAATGGCTATAAAAGTGACGATTATATTCATAAAATAATCCGTCTTTATAAAGAAGGTTTTACGAATTCTGTTATTATCCTGGATAGTGAAGATGAACTCAATAAAATTGAAAAAATGGCGGAAGGGATGAAGATTAAGATAGGGATCCGGATGGCCATAGATGAAGAACCCCAATCTTCATACTATACATCCCGTTTAGGGATTCGTCATACAGAATTGCTTAGTTTTTATAAAGAACGAATTGAAAACAATAAAAATGTCACTTTTAAAATGCTTCATTTTTTTGTTGATTCCGGCATTAAAGATAGCTTATACTATTGGGGTGAGTTTCAAAAAGCAATCAAGTTATTCGTGGAGATGAAGAAACAATCTAAAGATTTGGACTCATTGAATCTGGGAGGAGGCTTTCCTATACGAAACAATTTGGGCTTTGAGTATGATTACGAATACATGATTCGTGAAATTATCAAGAATATAAAAACAGCTTGCATCAACGAAAATGTTGAGGAACCTGATATTTATACGGAATTTGGAAAATATACTGTTGGAGAAAGTGGTGCAATTATTTTTTCTGTAGTAGAACAAAAAAAGCAAAATGATGCTGAGCTTTGGTATATAGTAGACAGCAGCCTGATGAACACAATTCCGGATGCCTGGTCTCTTCACGAAAAGTTTATTTTACTCCCAATAAATAAATGGGACAATGAATACACCAAAGTAAATATTGGTGGAATCAGCTGCGACCGCTCAGACTATTATAATTCAGAAGATTTAAATCAACAACTTTTACTACCTTCCTACCCAGTAAAAGACGAGGAACCACTCTATTTGGGCTTTTTCCATACCGGTGCATACCAGGATTCAATCAGCGGATATGGAGGGATCAAACATTGTTTAATTCCATCTCCAAAACATGTGATCATTGACAGGGATGAAAAAGGTAATTTTGTGGATTATGTGTATCGGAGTGAGCAATCTGTAGATGATATGCTGAGCATTTTAGGTTATAACACCTAGCACTTATTGAATTCATGAATAAAAAGGATGAGAATATTTGCAGGAATAGAACATGAAAACACCTCTTTTGATAAAGCTGCTGTTTTATTACAGTCTATCCCCTACGATGGCACCAGTACCTGGGGAAAAGGCGCTGACAAAGGATTTTCTGCTTTCCTGGATGCATGCGACAACATGGAAATTTACGATATTGAAACCGATTCTGAAGTGGTGTATAAAGGCGTCCACATCCTGCCTGAAATTAAAGAAGATCAATCCCCTGAAGCTGTATTTCATGCAGTCCATAAACGAACAGTAGAATTACTGAAACAAAATAAATTCCTTACTTTTTTTGGGGGTGAACATGCAATCAGTATTGGGATCATTAAGGCATTTTACGAAAAATACCAGGATATAAGTATTCTTCAAATGGATGCTCATGCAGATTTAAGGCCCACTTATTTGGGAACGCCCTTTAATCATGCCTGTGCACTTCATGATGCATCCATAAAAACCAACCTGGTGCAAATTGGAATTCGCAGCATGGACCGGGTTGAACTTCCATTTCTGAACCGGGAAAAGTGTTTTTTTGCTGAAGATATGTATGGACATCAGGATTGGATGCAAAAGTCCATCGATATGTTGGGAGAAAAAGTATATATTACTTTGGATTTGGATGTTCTTGATCCTTCCATTATGCCTGCTACAGGAACACCTGAACCCGGTGGCCTGGACTGGAACACCACTATTCAATATTTAAAAATGCTATTTCAACAAAAAAATGTAGTGGGTTTCGATCTGGTTGAGTTGGCTCCCATTCAGAATTTTAATTCACCGCAATTCCTGCTTGCCAAACTCTATTATAAAATGCTAAGTTATAAATTTGACAAACATGATGAATAAGGGTCCTGTATCTCGGTTCATAATGGAACATTTTAACCATTTCAATGCGGCTACTTTGGTAGACTCTGCTAAAGCATATGAACAACAATTGGATAAAGGTGGGAAGATGATGATCACCTTGGCTGGCGCCATGAGCACTGCGGAGTTGGGGAAATCACTGGCCGAAATGATACGCCAGGACAAAGTCCATATTATCACTTGTACAGGTGCCAACCTGGAAGAGGATGTCTTCAATTTGGTCGCTCATAGCCATTATAAGAGAATACCTGATTATAGAAACTTGTCACCACAAGATGAAAAGGATTTACTGGATCATCATTTCAACCGTATTACAGACACCTGTATACCGGAAGAAGAAGCCATGAGAAGAATTGAAAAACATCTGGTTAAAGCCTGGACGCAATCCAATGTGGATAAAAAACGCTTTTTTCCCCATGAGTTTTTCTATCAAATATTATTGAGTAAGGAATTGGAATATGATTCAACCGTAGATCCAAAAAATTCCTGGTTACTGGCTGCTGCTCAAAAAAACATTCCCATCATTGTTCCGGGTTGGGAAGACTCCACTTGCGGCAACTTTTTTGCTGCTCATTGCATAGAAGGATTATTCCTCCCCTCTACAATGAAATCAGGTATTGAATATATGATGATGTTAGCAGATTGGTATCAAAAGAATGCTGAAAATGGAATTGGATTCTTTCAGATCGGTGGAGGCATAGCAGGAGATTTCCCTATTTGTGTGGTTCCCATGCTTCATCAGGATCTTCAATTTACACATATTCCGGTTTGGTCCTATTTCTGCCAGATCAGTGATTCCACTACAAGCTATGGATCCTATTCAGGAGCTGTTCCAAATGAAAAAATTACCTGGGGTAAACTTGGAACAGATACACCTAAATTCATCATCGAATCAGATGCAACTATAGTAGCACCCCTGATTTTTGCCTATTTGCTGGATTGGTAGCTCCTTGCGTAGCATGTGCAAACGAATCGAATTTCTACATAAATCAATTTCAACAATAAATTGATTCTTCTCTTTTCATTAAAAGCGCTAAATGTCATATATTGCAGCTAATTATATTTATTTAAGGATTATTCTTTTAATAAATGAATTGAAAAACACCATTATGATCAAAAAAGTTAAGCTCATAGGGGCCTTTATGCTATTGTCCAGCTGTGTATTTGCTCAAACTGGATTTCTGCATTTTAGTCAAAATGAAATGACATTCCAAACTAAAATGCCTGTTAGAACTGTAGAAGAAAAAGGAACTAATAAATTAATACTCGAATATCAATTTCCTGGTGCCTTAGTAAGCCAGCAAACAGAAAACGGGATCAATTTTCAGAATATATTTATTGAAGGATTTTCTCATTTAAAAGAAGTTGGAAAGCCAGCCTTGCCATCTCATACCGATATCATTGCCTTACCCAAAGGGATTCAGAGTGTATCCATAAAAGTTCTGTCATACGAAAAAAAGGAATACGATGGCTATATGGTCTATCCTGCTTTGCAACCGGCAAGTGACAGGTGGGGCGACCCTGAGCCTGAATTTGAAATGGATACTGAATTCTACAATTCAGACATTTTTTATCCTGAAGCTTCTATTAAGTTGGTTGAGATCAATAAAATCAGGGGAATGAATATCGCATTTATTCAAATTTGTCCTGTTCATTTTAACCCGATTCAGCAAAAAATCATAGTTTATTCAAAGATTAAATACAAAATTGTATTTAAGGCTGACGGGGATTTCATAGATCGAAAATCATCCATTTCTTTCCTCAAATCCATGCCCAATTTCATTCTGAATGATCTCACAATTAAAAATGAGATCAACTTACTTGAGCAGAATAGATCACGATCAGAGAGCCTGAGAGGAGAGTCAAAGAATTATATCATTATCACCCATTCAAAATACAAGCAGGCAGCAGACAGTCTGGCCCATTGGAAAATGCAGCTGGGATACAAGGTAGAGATCATCTCAAAAGCATTTTGGACAGCTGAGGATGTGAGAAAAGAAATAAAGACACGTTATGATGACTGGAATCCAAAACCTGATTATTTTGTCATTATAGGAGACAATGAAGATGTTCCGGGGGATAAAATCACAGCACCCTCAAACAATGATTTCCATACAGATCTTTATTTCGCATGCATGGATGGAGAAGGAGATTATGTGCCAGATATTGCCCATGGGAGGATATCAGTATCTTATGCAGGAGAAGCTAACATTCTTATGCAAAAAATTATTAATTATGAACGAAAACCATATGTTGATACTATTTTCTACAATACAGGACTGAATTGTGCCCAGTACCAGGATGACAATAAGAATGGCTATGCTGACAGGCGGTTTTCGCTGACGAGTGAAAATGTAAAGGATTACATGGAAAATGAGATTGGGATTGAAGTGAACCGGGTATATGCAGCGGATCCGGAAGTCATACCAAGATATTGGAATAACACTTATTATGCAGATGGAGAACCCCTGGATTCATCACTGCTCAAACCTGGTTTTGCATGGGATGGAACAAATACTGATATTGCCGGTTATATCAACAGCGGGACTTTTTATGTATTGCACAGGGACCATGGGTATGCCGGAGGAACGGGATGGCATATGCCCCAGTTCAAGACCGATGCTGTAAAATCTTTATTGAACAATGGGAATAAACTACCTGTTGTATTTAGCATCAATTGCAATACTGGTGAATTTCAATTGCCAGAATGTTTTGCGGAAGCATTTTTACGCAAACCATCCGGAGGAGCAGCAGGTATTTTTGCTGCAGCATATATAAGTTATTCCGGCTATAATGATGCTTTAACCATGGGATTTTTTGATGCAATCTGGTCAAATCCGGGCCTTATTCCGGACTTCACAGGCAGCCAGGGGATTAAAAATCCCAACGTAACACCTCATGAAGATATTTTTACCATGGGAGATGTTTTGAATCAGGGATTGCTGAGAATGGTTGAAACATGGGGCACGAGTAAATATACTTTTGAATTATTTCACTATTTTGGAGATCCTGCCATGCGGATCATTACTGAAAATCCTCAACCCATAAACAATGCAAGCCATAATGATACGATCGTTTGTAATTCTACCTTTTTTGATATCACCAATTGTTCTATAGCAGACGGATTGGTTACATTGGTAGTTGACGGTGAATTAATCGCTATGGATACACTGGACAATGGAAATGTCACTCTTAATTTTCCTGCAATTGCTGGAGATTTGGCCTATCTTACAATTTCCAAACACAATTATATTCCTTATGTTGCCTTAATTCCAATTATTGGTGGATGTCCAAAATCCAGGTTTGAAAGCAGCAGCACCAACTATTGTGTGGATAATCCCATTCTATTTACAAATAAATCATCCGGGAATATTAACTCCTTTTTATGGGATTTCGGTGAAGGAGCAAATCCTGCTACTGCCACTACTGAAGGTCCACACCAAATCAACTATGCCACAGCCGGAATTAAAACCATTAGCTTAAAAACCACTGGTCCGGCTGGGACAAGTGAATGGGAAATGGAAATAGATATCAATGAAAATTGTGAGTTTTTCAATCCCTATTCAGGAAGTGCAACCATAACAAATTGTACAGGAGTATTATATGACAATGGCGGAACAGGTTTGTATTCAAATAATACGGACGGAAGTATCACGATAGCCCCGCCAAAAGCAAGCTCTATAACACTGGTTTTCAAACACTTTGATTTTGAATTAGACTATGACAGTCTGTTGATTTATGATGGACCGAACAAGTATGCGCCTCTCATTGGGTCCTATACCGGCTTTGATTTGCCAAACGGAGGAATCATCACTTCTTCAGCGTCTTCCATTACGCTCCGGCAAATGACTGATCCGGGGCTTCAAAAATCGGGATATGAACTTTTATTCTATTGCAATGAATCGAATGCAGCACCTATTTCAAATTTCTTTGCCTCTACTCAGGAAAGCTGCAATGGGCTGATCTATTTTACGGATATGTCCAGAAATGCGCCTGATAACTGGCTCTGGAATTTTGGTGATGGTCATACCTCAACCGATAAAAATCCAGTTCATACCTATAGTGAAAATGGTATGTATACAGTTCAGCTAAAATCATGGAATTCATATGGTGCAGATAGCTTTATTAGAACTGATTATATAAGCGTTAGTTTTCCGGAAGCACCTTATGTTGTAAATGGTTCTAGTTGTGGAAATGGGATTGTTGAACTCCAGGCCATCGGGCAAGGGACAGTTGAATGGTATGATTCATTAGCAAATGGCGAACTTCTGGGAAAGGGAAATTATTTTAAGACACCCTACTTATTGGAGACCACTACATACTATGCACAAATTAATGAGCGAAGCTACAAAATCGGACCAGAGAATAATACTATGGGAACCGGTGGTATTTTTAGCTACACCAATGAACATGGTGTCATTTTTACAGCACATAAACCTCTATTTCTTCATTCAGTTTATGTGTATGCTTCGGGTGGTAAAAATCGTACCATAGAATTAAAAGATGCCAATGATGTGGTATTAAGTTCAAAGATAGTTTTTATAGAGGGTGGAGAAAGTCGTATTGACCTGGATATAGAAATTCCTGTTGGCAGCGGATTGAAATTAGTTTCAGCAAATGGGTGTGATTTATACAGGAACAGATCCGGAGCAATTTATCCCTACGAAATACCCGGAATAATAAGCATCACCGGCAGTACAGCAGCCCAGGCAGGTTATTATTATTTCTTTTATGATTGGGATATTTCCGAGAAGGAAGAATGTTTAAGTGAAAGAATTCCCGTTATTGCTCATATTCATCAAAGTCAAGCTATTGCTGATTTTGATATGATAGATTCAGGATTATACTATCGATTTATTAATACATCAACCGATGTAAATCACTTTCGGTGGGATTTTGGCGATGGTCAAATAGATACAATGAATTATCATTGTGATCATAAATACCAAGAAAGTGGGGATTTTGAAGTCACTTTAACAGTTGATAATGGCTGTGGTTCAGATTCATTAACCAAAAACATGACAGTAGTGAATGCTTTGGATGAATTAAAACTAAAGAATGATATCAGCCTGTATCCAAATCCGAACAATGGCAATTTTGTACTGGTCATTGAAAGAAACGATTATGAGTTTTTAAGAATATCAGATATGAATGGAAAACTGGTTTACGAAAGTAAAATTAATAGTTTGCGAATGGTAAATCCCTATTCCATCGAAAGTGGAATTGATGCCAACGGAATGTATTTGATTCAGCTAATAAGTAAAAACGAAGTATTTCAAAAACTATTTATGGTTGAATAATTTAGATTTAACCTTCATTTATGTTTAAGAAATTAATGGCCGTGCTGGTAATAGCAATCAGCATGGGATATATCTTAATAGAAAAACCTGCTTTTAAGGGAAAAGTGTCGACCTCAGGCAAGCCAATTAATGATATTGATGTAACCATAAAGAAAGTTCCCGGATATGAAATATTTAGCAGGACTATGACGGATGGCCGTGGAAATTTTAACTTTTCTGATGTGCCAGAAGGGAACTTCGTAGTTGAAATCAGTTATTTCCCGATTAACGGACCTGGTGGGGACGTAAGTGGCAGATTGTATTATTTTGACGATCCACTCGATGATGCAGTTATTAAGATTTTCAATGAAGAAAATCAGTTGATTGAAACAATTAATACAGATAGATCTGGTCGTTTTTCAGCAAGTAATCTCCCTGCTGCGGAGATAAAATTGATAGTTGATGGGATTACTGGTTATACACCAGCAGGGCCATAATAAATTGATCGAATCATCGTTATTTAATTTTGCATGAGTAAATCTCTGTAAAATGATTAATCAACTAAAAACAATACAATGCCCTTCTTTTTAAAAGCATTTGAATTATTAACAGGATATTTTTCAAATTTCAAGAAAATTATTTCCATCAGCAATCCTGTTTTTAAAATCTTACTTGTAGTTTTTACATTCTTCTGCTTTTTTGGTTGCGATTCCGTTGAGGTCAGGTTTAAGAATAATGTCAAAGGTTACAATCCTTATGAATTGGAGGGGGATTATATTTTTCAATATCCAACGAATAAAAAGGTTGAAACTGATACGATTTCATTTATTAGGATACAAAAAAATGAATTTTTAATCCTTGAAAACTATAAGGACACCTTGTATTTAGGATATATTATCAGGAAGAAAGGAGATTATTATTTGAAACAATATGATAATAAACTAAAATATTGGGCTATTAATGCTTTCAGGATCAAGGGGGATAGTATTTATAATTTTGAAAATGCGTTCTGGGGAATTGAAGATACTGCATTTGTAACAAATAATTTCAAGCGTTTTACAATTGAAAAAAACAAAGATCTGGAACGTTATGTAGTTGACAATCAAAAAAGGGAAACGCTAAAGGCATTTGATAAGCTGTTAGGGGAAGCTGATGGGATTTTTTTCAAGGAAATCCTTACGAAATCTGATACACTTTATGAAGAATTACATGTCAATAATGCATCTCTTCAAAGGGATAATGAGTCCAAAAGTTCCAAAGAAGTCCAGGAGCTAGATAAAACTGAAATCAAACTTTATCCAAATCCTGTCAAGAATCAAATAACAATTGAACACCCATTTGAAAAACCAATCGGAGTTAAAATCATTAATACATCTGGACAACTCATTCAGAAATCAGAAATTCTATCGAGTCCTTTTCATTGGAATTTAAGCCAACTGGATAGAGGTACATATATTATACTACTCTACTCAAACTCTGAAAACCTGGATTATTCGATGAAAATTACCAAAAAATAAACTCTATAAGACCCTTCATTATCTCCTTTTCGGGGACAGTAGATCCATCATGTAAAACAAGCTTTCCAACTTGTTAGGTTGAGATTGCCGTAAACTTCAACTTCGAGTTATCGCAGGACTAAACCACAATATGAAAAACAAGTTTTCCTGCTTCAATAATCGACTTAACAGGTTTTTTTTAACCTTTTAGGTCTAAAGAAAAGTGATTTTTGTAGCATCTGAAACCATGAAGTTTAGGGCTACTTCAGAATCTGAGTACTATGATCTTTTACATTCACCTTCTCAATAATCTCCTCAATTAAACTTTTTTCATCAATCACAAAAGTGGTTCGGATAACCCCCATATAGGTTCTGCCATATAATTTCTTCTCTCCCCAAACTCCATAATCATTCAGGATTTTCTTTTCTGTATCTGCTAATAAATCGAAAGGGAGTTTATACTTAGAAATGAATTTCTTATGAGATTTTTCACTATCAGGACTTACGCCCAATACAACATATCCCTCTTTAATCAATGCTTCATAATTATCCCGCAAATTACAAGCTTCCTCTGTACATCCGGGTGTATTATCTTTGGGATAGAAGTATAATACCACTTTTTTTCCTTTGAAATCAGCAAGTTTAATTTCTCTTCCATCCTGATTATTTGCTGTAATATCCGGAGCTCTGTCTCCAATTTTTAATTTCATCCTGTCTACCTTTTAAATTTTATTTTCAATTCCTTTTCATTCTCCTTTTTATCTGTAACGATTATTTTAAAGATATGCTCCCTCCCATCAGGTACGTCCTCAAATTTGTGGACCAGCAATTTCTTTTTCTTATCATATTCCATCAGTACCCATTTATTGTCAATACTTCCCCTGTAAGATTTTATTCCTGATAAGCGATCGTAAATGCTTAACCGAATGTCATTTTCCCCCGTCAGATTGGAGTTATTCCAAAAATTCAATGATTTAATTGTAGGTGCAACCGTATCGACCATAATGGCAAAATCTCCAAATCCCCTGCATTTGGATACCACATACCCATTTTCGTATGTTCCTCCAACAAACCAGTATGTCTTGTTTTTCCCTATTTGAGCTACGTAGGCTTTCGATTGATAAGTTTCGGGTAAATCAATCGCTTTTATTTGGATCGTATAATAATGTTGAACTGCTACCTTATCATCGTGAATGGAATGAATATCTGAGTACATTTGATCCCATCCTTTTTTCTTCTGATAATGAAACCTGATATCTTCATAAAAAGAATATTCAGGAAAATTTAATTCAATATCGCTGGTTATAAACACATTCGGTTGGTTAAAATAGAATATTTTTTTATATCCGGTATCATGCTTTTGCGGAATCAGACTGTCTGCAAACTCAAAATACCTAAGTTGAAATGTAAGACTTACACTATTCTTGAAAAAATCACTGGCTGTGACCTGAACATCCAGGCTATCGCCATATTTCAAATCAATTACACCATTATTTTCCAGCTGTTTGTAAAAGGATAATTTATTATTAGGCAATACAAATAGACGTTGATAGTTTTTATGCAAAACTACTTTTGCACTGTAGTCGAGGTGTGCATTGATATAGCGCGTATGGTCCAGACTAAAAAAGTCTCTTTGTTGAGAGTAAATAGTCTTTCCATTAATTTCCAGATCCATTTTGTAAATATCAAGTGTGCTGGATGAACCATTAATCTGATCTTTACATACAATGGCTAATCCGAGTTTTCCTTTTGCCCTTATTTCTTTTACTCCACTTAGTACATATCTCCCATTTGATTTAAGCAGGCGAAGAGTAACAGCTTTAAAGTAATTCCTTTTGTATGTACCGCTTTTACCATAATAAACGACTTGAATGGCGCTGAAATCATCCAATGGATAGAGCCTCATATACTGTAAAGTGGGTTTAATCTGGTCTTTTAAATTGTATCCGAACAACAAGGGGTTAACCAGCCATTCTGATTCTGTTTCCCTGATCTCGAAATGGAGATGGGGTGCTGTAGAATGTCCTGAATTTCCTGAAAATGCAATCGTATCGCCTTGCTGATACCTAAATGTTTTTACTGGTGGATTTAAATTGACTTCAAAACTTTCTTCCTGATACTGCATTTGCTTTACAAATTCAGCTAATTGAGGTTCGAATGCGGACAAATGAGCAAATCCTGAAGTGTAGCCATTATCATGTTGAATAAAAAGCATTTTACCATAACCTGATGCTGAGATGCTTATCCGTGATACCACACCATCAGCAATGGCAAGCACAGGTACTCCCACCTGACCACCGGTACGAAAATCTAATCCTGCATGAAAATGACCAGTCCTTAATTCTGAAAAATTACCCGAAAGTGATATCGGAATTGGAACAGGTGAAATAAAATCGTTTTGGGGATAGGATTCCTGGCCAAAAGTGAATTTGGCAAGAAGGGTATACACACAAATACAGAAGATTAATATATTTCTTTTACACATTATTTGACCCTGATCTCTAAATTTAAGTTATCTTCCAGATATGCCTTCAAAACATCACCGGGTTCAACAGGGCCAACTCCTTTCGGGGTTCCTGTATATATTAAATCACCTGCATGGAGACTAAAATATTTTGACACAAAAGAAATAATGTAATTGAAATTAAAAATCATTTCGCTGGATCTTCCCTCCTGTACTTTTTCATTATTCTTCATCAAATAGAAGGCAATTTGATCGGGTTCATTTAAACCATCAACAGGAATGAAATTCCCGATAGCTGCCGCCTGGTCAAATGCTTTGGAAAGTTCCCAACTCAGTTTTTTGGATTTAAGCTTATCCTGGATATCCCGCGCAGTGAAATCAATACCCAATGCGATTTCAGAAAAGTATGAAACAGCATCTTCCATAGGAATATTTTTTCCCGCTTTGTCTATTTTAAGAACAATTTCCAATTCGTGATGAATATTGGACGAAAAATCAGGAATATAAAAAATGGATTCTCCGGATATCAAAGCAGTTTCCGGTTTTAGAAAAATGGCAGGTTCAGCCAGCACCACATTCTTCAATTCTTCAATATGCTTTACATAATTTCTTCCTACACAAATAATTTTCATTTGTATAAATTGTTAAATGATAAAACTGACAAATTGTAGATTATTTAGAAACATTATTCATACTTTTTAATTTCACCTCTTACAAAACCAGCAAGTTCCTTTAAATGAGACTTTGAAAAGCTAAACTGAATTCCTGCAGTTCTGTAAATCTCAGGAATTGATTTTGTATATCCCAATTTTAAGGCTGCCAAATATTCTTTTATTCCCTTTTCATTATTCTGCCGGTAGTTTTTCCAAATTGCAATGGCTCCCAATTGAGCAATTGCATATTCAATGTAATAGAAAGGGATCTCGAATAAATGCAGCTGCTTTTGCCAGGATTTTTTTAAATACTCCTCATATCCTTCATAATTTACTTGTCCGGTTTCAAACTCTTTTAATATGGAAAGCCAGGATTCATCTCTCTCTGTTATCGAGTGAGATGGGTGAGTATACACCCAATGCTGAAACTTATCAATGATAGCAACCCAGGGCAAAACCATCAATATATCCTCAAGATGCTTATGAACAGCCTGCTTATATTCTTTCGCATCTTCAAAAAATTCACTCCATTGGCCCATGGATATTAATTCCATGGACATAGATGCCAATTCAGCCACTTCAGAAGGTGTTCTTTTGAAATATGTTAATTCTAAATCTCGGCTTACAAAAGAATGAATAGCATGACCGCCTTCATGCACCATGGTAACCAGGTCTCTTAATCGTCCACTTGCATTCATAAAAATAAAGGGAATGCCCGTTTCTGCTAAGGGATAATTATATCCTCCTGGTGCCTTTCCTTTCCTTGATTCCAGATCCAGGAAACCTTTTGTTTTCATGATCCTGAGATATTCACCCAGTTCAAAGCCCAGATTATTAAATGAAACAATGGTTTTTTCCACTAATTCATCCACATCTTCAAAAGCTGTCAGGCTTTTTTCACCCGGAATGGGTGCATCCAGATCGTAAGGTTTTAACTCCTCAAGCCCCATTAATCTCAATCTCCTCTCCTGAATTTCCTTAATTAAGGGAACTATCTCATCGCGTATGGAATCATGAAACTCCAGGTTATCCTCAATGCTGTAATCAAATCGATCGAGATCGGAAAATCTATAATCCCTGAAATTTGAAAAAGCTGCATTTTCTGCAACTTTCTGCCTGAGTTTTATAAGGGTGCTGTATAATTCATCAATTTCAGAAGCATCCTTTAATCTTGCATCAACCACTTTGTTAAAAACCTCTCTGCGAATGTCCCTGTCCTCCTTTTCCAAATAAATGGCTGCTTGTTGTAAGGTAAGCTCTTTTCCTTCAAACTCAATAGTCATTTTTGAAGTGATACTTGCATATTTCTGTGCTTCATTTGCAATGGATGTATTCAATGGAATGTTTTCTTCACGGAAAAGTTCCACGCTATTCCTTAAGGACCGATGAAGAATTTCATAAGCCTCTGAAGGTGCTTTGCTTAAATTATAAAAGTCAATGAATTTTCTATTCAGCTGGTCAGACATGGGGGCAAGATGAGGCTGTATTTCATTTATAAAATGATCATATTTATTCTTTGCCTCCTGATCCAGGGTGTTTCTTGTAAAGTTAATATAGCGCCAGGCCATATCCTCACTTACAAATGCATCCAGTTCACTACGATCAGCCAGCCATTTAAGCTGATCTTCAGAATTTCTTATTTTTCTATCCGACAGTTCTTGATAAAGGGATTGAATATCTTCCCAATTTTCGATTTTTAATTGGCTGTGGAGAAATTTTCGTCCTTTATTCTTCAGTTCAATGCCCATATCTGTATACAAAAAACCCCTCAAAAAGAGGGGTTAAATATTATTTATTCTTGTTATTCCTTTATGACATTACGTCTTTTAAACCAAAATGCAATTATAGTTCCTATCACCAGCAAACAACCAATACCAATAATTAAGATATGCCAGGTATTATCTTTATTAGACCAGGCCGATAGAATTCCAAAATATGCAAACCATAATACTAGGGAAATCCATTGTGGGATTGATTTAAGCATTCGCATTATTTTATTAACACGTAAATCATGATTTATACGAGAAAGGGCATCCTGCAAATCTTTACCATATGCAGGAATGGTTTCTTGAGTTCCATCCTCATTCTCCAACACGATTTCAAACTTCATCCAACCTGGAAATGACTCAGAATCTTTCCTGTGGGTGGCCTGAATAACTCGTTTTCTAGTTTTATGTTCCATCTATTTTTATTTAATACGAATGATTTATTTTGCTGCTTTTCTTACTACCGGCTTTTTAACTGTTGGGGACTTTGTAGAAGCCTTTTTCAATGAAGTTGGATTCAGGTTTTTCGTTTTCTCTTTTTTGATCTCTTTTGTGCCCTCTCTACCGTCTTCAGCCTCTTCATCTTCCTCTTTTTTAAGATTTTCAATTACATCTGGATAAAACTCGCAAATAACATGATACCAGCGAAGCATCTTCTTCATATCCGAGATATATACTTTTTCCTGGTCGTGGTTTGGAATATGCTCACGGAAGAATGAATAGATAGCTTCAGGTTCCGATTTCTGATTTAATTCTAATTTCAATCCTCCCTGTTCATAAAACTTCAAGTAAACATCCAAAAGATAAATATCCGAACTATCTACTGAGAAAATAGTGATGTCCTTTAAAACTAATACATGTAAGTTGGGCTGAACTTTGAATTTGGTTCTCTTCTCGTTCAGGGTTTCCACAATTATCCCTTTGGGAGATTTATTAAGTACCCTGAAAAGTTCACTTTTTCCTTTGATGGCAATAAAATCTTTTAGGTCCATATGTGTTTACTCATTTTCAGCTACAAATATAGGAGTATTAAGTGTTTTTATAAAAGCATTTATAACAAAGCCAGTATAACAAGCAGATATACTATTTTTGTATGAGATTATAAATACATGAGCAATAGAAAGTTAATATATCTGCTTCCCTTTTTAATTATCGCCTCCATACTGGTGATAACCCTGATTATATCATTTCAATCAAATGTGTCAAAAGAAATTCAAAATAAAGAATTAAACGCATCATTTCCGCAATTGGCTTTTGAACAGGAGCTTGATAAAATAAAAAATCCAGTTACAGGTTTGGTTCCGGGAAATGCAATTTACCAGGCTTACCAGCAGCTGCTTGTGCAGGGAAAAATTAGGAAGTCTGACATAGAAGCTAAAAAACTGTATGTAAAAGGATGGAAACCCTATGACGACTACCTGTCCAATTTATGTATCAGCAAACTGACATTTGATCCGAATAACACTAAAGTTTATTATTTCTGTACTGGTGAAGGTTGGTTTAATGCGGATGCCGGAAGAGGTGCTGGAGTATGGAAGTCGACCGATGCAGGGAATAGCTGGTTTCAATTAGAATCAACAAATACCAGTACTTTTCATTATTGCCAGGATTTAGTTGTTCATCCCTCAACTAGTCACATTTATGTAAGTACCCGAAACGGGGGATTGCAACGCTCAGTTGACGGGGGACAAAATTGGCAGCAAGTTTTAGGCACAGCATCCGGCACTAAAAGCAATAGGGCGGCAGATATTGAATTAACCATAGAGGGTGGTGTTTTCGTGAGCATGGGTATTTTTGAAAAAGATGGTATTTATTACTCTGAATCTGGTGATAGCGGGACCTTTGAATCCAGGATGTATGGTTTTCCATCAGCTGTTTATCGAATTGAAATTGCCACAGCTCCTTCTAATGACCAGGTCGTGTATGCTGTTCCCACCAGCAGCATTTCAGTGGATAAACATTTGATAGTTGGTTTTTATCGTTCATTTGATAAAGGCCTGAACTGGGAAGAAACTGAAAATCCCGGTGGAGAGAGAAAACTGGCTAAAAACCAGGGCTGGTATGATTTAATTATTGAGGTGGACCCAAATAATGAAAATGTGGTGATCGCTGGTGGATTAGACCTTTGGAGGACACAAGATGCAGGAGACCATTGGCAGAAACTATCATCAGGAAAACGAAGAAACGATAATTATGTGCATGTAGATCAGCACGAAATTATATTTCAAAACTCTGATACTGTGTATTTTGGCAATGACGGGGGCATCTGGCGTTCCGATAATTTTACAGTGGATTCCCCATTGATCTATAATCTGAATAATACCTATAATGTAACCCAGTTTTATGCAGCAGCCATTCATCCCGAACCAGGCAATCGCAAGATCATTGGAGGAACACAGGACAATGGAAGCTTAATGGTATTGGATAAAGGCATTTCGGATTTCAAAACGATCTCAGGAGCAGATGGAAGCTTTTGCTGCATTAATCCCCACGATGGGGATATTATATATACCACCACCCAATACAGACGCATGTATCGTTATGTGGATGGAGGCGAAGGTATTCCTGATACCATTACAAATGATTTTTTGGAGAATGATGATGTTCTTTTTATCAATCCCATCGAGATTGATCCTGTAAATCCGGAAATCATTTATCAGGCAAGCAGCCTAGGCTTGTGGCGCCTGACCAATGCAAGCAATGCTTCCAAAGAGGACTGGAAGAAAGCAAGCTACAACTGGGGAGATATATCAGCCATAGGTGTATCCAAAGATGTGGCACATCATGTTTTCCTGGGAAGACGAAACGGGGGCAAAATTTATCGTTTAGATGATGCCGATGAAAGTGATGAGACAAAAAGACCTGTTTGGCTAAATCCTGATTTTGAATTACCCAATGCATACTGCTCAAATATTTATGTGGATCCTGAAGATGCCAACCATCTTATCGTTATTTTTTCAAATTATGGGATCAATAATATCTGGGAGTGCCAACATGCCTTATCAGATTCAGCGAAATGGACGAACCATGATGGAGATCTACCCGATCTGCCCGTAAGATGGGCCTTATTGCATCCTGCGATTAAGGGTGCATGCTATATTGCAACCGAACTTGGTATATTTTATACCTGGAAATTAAATGGAGGTGAGACCGTTTGGGAACCTATGTTTTCCGGAATACCACTTACACGAGTGGATATGCTGAGACTAAGGAATTCAGACCATACTGTGGTTGCTGCTACTCATGGAAGGGGATTATTCACAGGAACTTTAAAGAATAATGCTATGTCGATTAATTGGACAGAAAGAGGTCCGCAAAATGTGGGTGGCAGAACAAGGACCATAATGGTTGATCCCAATGTAAAATCCAATAAAAAATTATGGGCAGGAAGCGTATCAGGTGGATTATTCGTGATCAATGACATTGATTCAATTGATTATTACATACCTGATGAGAAAAGCACTTTTAAATTAAAGATCATGACAAATCCAATCAATCAGCAGGGTTCATGGTTGGACATTGAATTAGGCTCTCAACAAAATATCCATATCCAGCTTTATGATATAAGTGGTCAGCAGATGGAGACAATAGTTGATAATAAAATCTTTGTGGGTGCACATCGAATTAAGTGGACACCTAAAATTCCATACAGACCCGGAATATATTTTATTTCGATGAAAGGGGAAACTAAAGCACTTATCCGGAAAGTGCTGATTTATTAAGTGAACCCTTTTTTATCATCTTAAGTTGAATCCGAATACATGTATCTCACTGATCATCACATCCTATCCAATTTTCAAGACGTATACAGCACACATATTCATCTGGACCTGAATATTGATTTTGAAAATCGGGTTATTACAGGAAAAGCGACATATGATATCATCCATGTTAATTAAACTGACCTTCTTATACTTGACACCCATGATATGGAAATTCAACAAGTGGAATTAAATCCACTTCGTAAGACTGAATTTACACTTTCCAAAAAAGTGAAATTCCTAGGCAGGGAAAAATTTGACAAATGGCTTAAATCCTATATTACTAATTACTACTCAAAAATATTTTTTAAGCTCGAGGAATTTCTCATGACAGTGGGCAGACGAAAATTCCTGCTTCGGATTTATACTGCATTGCTCTTCAATAATGCATATAAAAAATTCGCCAAAACAGTTTATAAAACAGCCAGAAAAAATGATCATTATGTTTCTACGAATTCATTAGATAAACTGATGGATTAAGCCTTTAATTTTTAATAAGATTATATTTTTATTAAGATTTTTTCTAATTTATATTGTTTAATCATGTTATATTCATAAATTTGCATAATTAAATAACTTAAACAATAAATTATGAAAAAACAATTCAGAAATCTAATTACTTTATTTGCAATTATTGCTATGGTATCTTTTACAACAGTTATCATGACTTCTTGCAATGAAGCGAAAGATGACGCAACTGAAGAATCTATATCCGATGATGCAGAAACAGATGCGAATGCTGATGCCGAGATGAAATGTGGAGAAGGAAAATGTGGAGAAGGGAAATGCGGAGAAGGAAAATGCGGAGAAGGTAAATGTGGAGAAGGTAGTGATGAAGAGGCCATGGACATGGAAACTACTGAAGAAGTTTCTGCGGATGATGGTAATTAATCTGATTTAAACTAAAAAAACTGAGCTTAGTCTCAGTTTTTTTTTGTACTTACTACAATCTTGATTTAATTATATCAGCTACTCTGAACGAATTTGCATAAATGGTCCAGGTATAGGTAACGCTGCCACCGCTGGGCATGAAACTACCATCTGTAATAAACAAATTTTCCACATCGTGTGCCCGACAATCTTTATCCAATACTGAGTTTGCTGGATCATTGCCAAAACGACATCCTCCGGCCATTAAATTGGGAGGTGGGGAGCCACTGATGCTTGATTTAATATTCCTGGCACCCATTTCTTCTAATAGCAGCTTCGCTTTATCAGCCAAATAACGACCAATTTTAAGGTCGTGCTTATGATAGCCTATCCTTACTTTCGCTACAGGCAAACCCCATTTGTCCCTGGTTTTCGGATCTAATGAAACAAAGCAATTATCTGTTGGCAACCAATCGTTGAAAACTTCGAATTGCAATTGTTTCACCTCTTTAAAATGAAGCTCCAGTTTATCTTTTAATTCATGACCCCAAAGGAGTTTACCATGATCACCATATTTCAATTTATTGGCTTTGCGAATGGGATTTGGATGCTCATGTACGAAGTCGATAGTACCTCCTTTAAACCTGCCAAAATCCTGGTCATCAATAATATACCAATCCTGCAGCGCCCGGTTGACAAAAGGACCCCTGATTTTCAATTCTTCCACCTGTTTTGCATTGAAATCTTCAAAATAAAAATCACCCCGGCCAATACCTCCTGCTGAAAATATTAAATTTTTACCTACCTGGCCGGTATTATTAGCCAAGCCATTGGGATGTTTTGGTCCCCTGGAATTCAGCAATAACCTGCTGCTTTCAATGGCCTGGCAAGCCACAACAAATATCTTCGAACTAATTTTCCGGCTTTCACCTTCTTGATCAAAATAAACAAGCTCTTTTATTTTTCCTTTTGAATCAGTAACCAATTTATAAGCCATCGAATTTGGTCTGATCTCACAATTTCCAGTCTCTAAAGCCAAATCCAGCAAAGCTGCCCTGGAACTTCCCTTGGCTCCCGAATTACATCCATAACTGCCACAAAAAACAGAATAGTAGCAAGACTTTCTACCATTGTATGCCTGGGTAAGGATTGCCCTTGGCATGGGAAAAGGATGATATCCTAAGTTCTTACTTGCTTCATCGATCCATTCTGCAAAAGAATGATCCAGCATGGGCGGGAAGGGAAAATCAGGAGTGGACCTGGGTTCCTGAAATGGATGATCAATCACTTTCCCTGAAATCCCGACTATTTCTTCCACTCTGGCAAAATAAGGTTCCAGATCATCATATGTAATTGGCCAATCCACGATATTTGCCCCTTCAATTGGGCCAAATTCAGAAAGTAATTTGAAATCGACTGGTTTCATTCGATGAAAGTAACCACTCATAAAATTGGACGATCCTCCGACTATGTTGCCATTCCAAAAACTACCTCCTGATTCAGTATTTGGACTTGCTTTCCAATTCCCATTAGCCAGGCTTTCGATCACATGAGGTTCATTCATTAAATCAGGAACATAATGGTCCCTCCTGCATGTGCCTATTTCATCTTTTGAAAAATCCTTTTCAGTATACCAGGCCCCTTTTTCAACAACAACCACACTTTTCCCGGCCTTTGATAATTCGAAAGCAACTGGCCCTGCTCCTGCTCCGCTGCCTACAACACATATGTCGAATTCTTTGCTCATGAATTTAGGTATTTTGTTTCAGCAGTTGGTCTTGGAGAACCAGCTATAAGGCCTAACCATTTCCAGCCTTTCTCGTTCTCGTTTATACCATAAACAGGATCCCCTAATAATGCTTCAAATGTATAAGCCATACTTAATGACAAAAACCGCTTGCCTTTTCGAAAAGATTCAATCTCACGCAAAACTTTTTCTTTCTCCTCTTTTGTAATTTCATTAAATGAAGAACTATAATGTCTCCCTGCGGAATCCTCAACCCATCTTATTCCATTTTTTATCGTTCGTTTCTTCGAATCTGAAATGGAACTGTCCTCAATTATATTTTTAATATGGTATCCAGCATTTGAATTCATTGCGCCGGGAGAATTTATACCTTCAGGAAGGATGTGGTCAAGAATTGATAATAATGAAAGGTATTCTTTATCATTGAATTCATAATTCATTCTTTTCAACGCACGTTTACATGCATTGAGCGGGATTTGAATCAAAATGCCAAGAATTCCAACATAAAATAAAAATCGTCTTCTGTTCATGTTCAAATTAACTGCTTTGTATTTGTTGTCATTTAATTCTACACGAATTTAAATTTTAATCGAGTATGAATCTTATTCAATATTAATTTTCTTGTCAATCCTTATAATGATTTCATTTCTATTTGATAATTTGTATGCTTATTCTATTATGTTTTAAATCGTTTAAAATATCATAATGAATCAATTAAGAGCAAGCTCAGGTAATAAAAGCGACCATGTGAAGTCGGATTGCTATGTTGAAATTGAATTAAAATCCTCCGGGGGAATTCAAATAGAGCTTAAAAGCAAAGTGGGCACTTTATATGGCGATTCAATCCGGACTTTAATAAAATCTGTTTTACAGTTTTTCAATATGGAGCATGCTCATGTGGTAATAGAGGACCGGGGTGCCCTGGAATTTGTCATTGCAGCCCGGCTGGAAGCTGTTATTCAATTAATAAAACCCAATAAAAAAGAGTTTCTATTTGATCAAATAGCTGATAATAAATATCATACCGAGCGCGATCAAATTAGATTTTCCCGTTTATACCTGCCTGGAAATTCACCTAAATTATTCATCAATTCAGGGATCTATCAATCCCACGCCATCATACTTGACCTGGAAGATTCTGTTGCTCCGGATAAAAAGCATGAAGCCAGGTTTATGGTTAGAAACGCACTTCGGTCAGTGAATTTTTACGGTTCTGAAAGAATGGTTCGAATCAATCAAATTCCAAATGGCCTGGAGGACTTAAATTTTATAGTTCCTCATCATGTTAATTTAATTCTCATACCTAAGGTTGAAAATGCTCAGCAAATAATAGATGTGGACAACAGAATTAAAGAGATCCGGAAGGAAAAAGGAATGGACTATCCCATTTGGTATATGCCTATTATTGAAAGTGCTTTGGGCGTTATTAATGCCTTCCCCATTGCCAAAGCCTCAGCGAATGTGGTGGCTTTAGCCATTGGATTGGAGGATTATACTGCGGATATAGGAGCAAAAAGAAGTCAGGAAGCCCTGGAGTCTTTTTATGCCAGGTCAGCTTTGGTGAATGCGGCCAAGGCAGCTGGAATACAAGCGATAGATTCTGTGTTTTCAGATGTGGATGATCTGGAAGCCCTCAAACAAACGATATGGGTTTCAAAAGGACTTGGCTTTGAGGGTATGGGATGCATTCACCCCCGACAAATTCCTGTTATTCACGAAAACTATGCTCCTGATCCTGTTGAGTTAACAAAGGCAAAAAGAATTGTATTGGCATTTGATGAGGCACAGGAAAAAGGTCTTGGGGTTGTTTCATTGGGCTCAAAAATGATTGATCCGCCAGTAGTTAAAAGGGCTCTTAAACTTATTGAAACCGCAATATCATTGAATAAACTGGGAAAGAACTGGAAAGAATCTGAAATGGATAATTAAAGGCAGACATCATGAAACTAATAAAAAATGCAATTGGCAGAATGGTTCCCGATGAATTAAACGGGAAAAAACAGGTCCCTTTTCAGGGAGTTGGAAAATATAAACCTAAAGGTGTTAAGGCTGCAATTCCTATACGCTCCGTAGCAGATTATCCTGCTGATGGCGACAAAAGACTCCCTTCAATTAAAGAAGCCCTGATCAAATCAGGATTAAAAGATGGAATGACCATCTCCACTCATCATCATTTCAGAAATGGAGATATCATTGCAAACCAGGTGTTTGACATAGCTGCTGAATTGGGAATGAAGGACCTGGTGTGGGTCCCTTCTGCTTCTTTTCCCTGTCATGCACACTTAATACAATACCTTGAATCAGGTGTTATTCATCACATTGAAGGCAGTATGAATGGACCTTTGGGTCAATTTACATCAGAAGGAAAAATGACAGGGACAGGGATACTTCGTTCCCATGGCGGAAGATACCAGGCGATACAGGATGGAGATGTACATATTGATATTGCAATCATTGCTGCGCCTACTGCTGATCCTTTTGGAAATGCAAATGGAGTGACCGGATCTTCCGCTTGTGGTTTATTGGGTTTCGCACTTGCGGATTCACAATATGCAGATAAAGTGATCGTGGTGACAGATAACATGGTTCCATTTCCATGTGTTCCATGGCAAATACAGGGAAATAACGTGGATTATACTGTTGAAGTTGAACAAGTGGGTATTCCTGAAAAAATTGTCTCCGGAACAACTCAAATTACAAGAAGTCCTGACAGACTTTTACTCGCAGAATTATCAGCCAGCTTTTGTGATCAGGCAGGTTTGATAAAAGATGGATTTTCCTTCCAGGCTGGTGCTGGTGGAACTGCTCTTTCCATTGGCAACTTTTTTGGAGACATTATGCGTGAAAGGGGCATTAAAGCACGATTTGCCCGTGGTGGCTCAAATAAATATTTAGTTCAAATGCTGGAGGAAGGGCTTATTGAATACATTTTGGATGGGCAAACTTTTGATCTGGAAGGCGTACGCTCCATGCGTGAAAATCCAAATCATACCGACACAAGCCCTTTTACTTCCTATAATTACCACGGTAAGGGAAATTTTAACACCATGGTGGATGTGGTCATTCTGGGTGCTACAGAAGTGGATCTTGATTTCAATGCCAATGTAGTGACTCATTCTGATGGTATACTGCTGCATGGTATCGGAGGCTGGCAAAATTGCCTTCTATCCAAAACAGTTATTCTTCCCATTCCACTTTTCAGAGACAGAATTCCTGTGATCAGAGATGAAGTGACCACCATATGTGGCCCCGGAGAATTAATTGATGTCATTGTGACGGAAAGGGGTATTGCCATCAATCCATTGAGAAAAGACCTGATAGATGCAACCAAAAATTCAGACCTGCCAATAAAGAGCATACAAGAATTAAAGTTGGAGGCCGAACGGATATGTGGTGCTCCTGCAAAAATTGAATTCGATGATGAAATAGTGGCAGCCATCAAATGGGTAGATGGAACGATCATCGATGTCGTTAGAAAAATCAAGGAATAAACTGCATGCCACTATTAGAGCTAAATAATGTCAGCTTAAGCTTTAAAGATCAAAGTTTATTTGAAAACATAAATTTAAGTATAAATAAAGGGGATAAGCTGGTCATCAGTGGTCCATCAGGAACTGGTAAGACCAGTTTATTAAAGCTCATTTTGGGTTTTATTCCTGGTTTTGAAGGTCAAATAAGCTTTCAAAATGAAACTATTACTCACCACAATATTTGGAAAGTCCGGCGCAGTATTGGGTATATTTCCCAGGATAGTGATATTGGAGAAGGGAAAGTAGGTCAGTTGATTGAGGATATTTTCTCTCTAAAAGTCAACATCAAACTAAAGCCTGATCCAGGTAAAATCAAAGAATTGTTTCACTTTTTCAGGTTGGAAGAATCAACCCTTGCAAAAGATTTTGAGGAATTATCCGGTGGTGAAAAGAAAAGAGTTGCCATTATCATTTCTATTTTATTGAAACGTGATTTTTTCTTTTTGGATGAAATCACTTCAGGCCTGGATGATGAAGTTTTGAAAACAGTAATTGGTTATTTCATGGAGAGTGATCATACAGCCATTATCATTAGTCATGATAAGGAATGGATGAAAAAACAAGGAGTAAAAGAATTTAAGCTGAATTAATACATGAAGTACAAGGCCATTGAGGCACAAAATATCAAAGTTTCACAAAGGTTATAATTCACTATTTGTGATACCTTAGTGTCTTTAAGGCTTTGTGGCAAATTAACATATTTAATGTCAACAGTTGATATAAATACACTTCCACTAATCATTGGCTTTGCTTTGATCCTGATCCCAATTGCATTTTCATGGTGGTTTAATATTGGGATTATCAAACGAACATTGATTGCTTCTTTCAGGATGGGTATTCAGTTATTACTTGTTGGCTTATTCCTTGAGTATTTGTTTGAACTAAATAATTCCTTCATCAACATAGCCTGGCTAATGTTCATGATACTGGTAGCCTCAGTTTCTATGATTCGCAATTCAGATTTGAAGTATAGGATATTGCTTTTCCCCAGTTTTATGAGTTTGGCTATTTCCACTCTGTCGGTAGTTTTCTTCTTTAATATTGTTATTCTGAACCTGGAAAATATATTTGATGCCAAATACCTGATTGCGATTGGAGGGATGATATTGGGGAACTCGCTTCGATCTAATATTGTGGGTGTCAGTAGTTTCTATAAAAGCATAAAAAGAAACGAGAATAGGTACCATTACCAACTTTCACTTGGAGCAACCAGGTTGGAAGCCATCCTCCCCTTTTTCAGGGAAGGATTTAAAAGTGCTGTAAATCCTTTTATTGCAGGCATGGCTACCTTTGGTATTGTTTCCATTCCCGGTATGATGACAGGACAGATACTTGGAGGTTCCAGCCCGATGGTTGCTGTAAAATATCAAATTACAATCGTTACAGCCATATTTGTTGTAACAACTGTTTCTGTGATTCTAACTATACTTTTTACGGCACGCAGCAGTTTCAATGCCTATGGGGTATTGAATAAGGGGATTTTTAAAAACTAATGTAGGTCCGATTTTCAATCGGACATTAACCGACTACATCCGACAGCTAACGGATTTAATTCTTCATTATTTACAGGAATAAGTCCAAACCTCACAGGTTTACTACATCGAAGCAAATGAAACCCAAAAGAAACCTCACAGGTCTTCTACTTCAAAGCAAATGAGACCTGTGAGGTTTAACCATAACCTGTGAGGATTGAATCCCCCTCCTGAAAAAACCTCACAGGTTTACCATATCATCGCGACCGAAACCTGTGAGGTTTAGTCCCCTATTAGGTTTTATGTCCCATAATTCATAATTTTGGATATGCACAAACTAACTAAACTCGAATTAGGTGAATATTTTCATATTTACAACAGAGGAAACAATCGTGAGTTACTTTTTATCGAGCATGAAAATTATATGTATTTTTAAAATTATTTGCAAAGCATCTTAACCCAATACTTCATCTTTATGCTTATTCAAAATCTTTCAACAGCTACTTTAAAAGAAGGGGAAGCCTGTTACAGGAAAGATTTGGACGAATAAAAATTGATTCTGAAGAATATTTCAGCCAATTGGTTCAATATATTCATTTAAATCCTGTTAAACATGGGAATACAAATAGATTTGATAATTACCCATACTCCTCTTATCAATCATTGATTTCCATGAAACCAACAAAACTAAAACGAGAAATTGTACTCGATTGGTTTGGAGGTAAAAATGAATTTATCAAATTTCATCAAACTGAAAATGATTATGAAAAGATAAAGAATTTAATGCTGGAATCATAGCCAAAAGCTAAACCTCACGCAAACGAAACCTCACAGGTTTAAATATTCCTAGCAAGCGAAACCTGTGAGGTTTGAATCCCCTCCTGAAGAAACCTCACAGGTTTTATAAATCGATGCAAACGAAACCTGTGAGGTTTTTAATTGGGTTTATTTTACAGGAATATTCTTCAGCATATCCAAAAGCAATTCCCAAAACTCCTGTGTTGATTTAATCCCTAATCTCTCTTCCGGGGTATGAGCCCCCTTAATATCCGGTCCGATTGAAACCATATCAATACCAGGATATTTTTCGCCTATCAGTCCACATTCCAAACCAGCATGAATGGCCTTCACTTCGGGATCAGAATTAAACAATCGTTTGTAAGATGTCTCACTGATTCTCAGAATTTCTGAATCCGGATTAGGTTCCCATCCAGGATAACCATCTGATGCACTCACTTTGGCGCCTGCCAGGTTAAACACAGCCTGCACTGTATTGACTATATCATCCAGTTTTGATTTGATAGAACTTCTTTGACTAGTTCCGACCAGCACCTTATCTCCTTCCGTATTTATAGTTGCCAGATTAGTAGATGTTTCCACCAGATTATCAAGAGTTTGACTCCAGGCCTGCTCGCCGTGTGGGCAGGCAGCGACAGCCAGGCAAAGTTTTGTTTGCGTTTCCCGATCAAGTACATGATATACAGGCCCAGCTTTTTCAACTTTCACTTCCAAACCAGGGGCTGTTATACAGAGTTCTTTCTTTACTATTTGGTTAAAAGAAATAACAAACTCCTCGAATTCAACCATCTGTTTTTCATTCACAACTATAGTGGCGAATGCTTCACGGGGAATGGCGTTGCGTGCATTCCCCCCATTTATATCTGCAATAGCGATTTCAATATGTGTTCCTGCTTCGAGAATTAACCTATTAATCAGTTTAATCGAGTTCCCCAATCCCTTATGGATCTCATCACCAGAATGCCCACCCTGCAAACCTGTAACAGAAATACGGCAGGCTTTCATTGATGGGGTCACTAGCGTTTTTTTGAAAGTAAACTCAGCTTTCGTATCCCGGCCTCCAGCACATCCAATGAATATTTCTCCCCAGTCTTCTGAATCCAGGTTGATCAGGGTCCTGGCCTCAAAAAATCCCGGTTGTAAGCCAAATGCACCTGTTAATCCGGTTTCCTCATCAACCGTAAAAAGACATTCAATCGGTCCGTGGGGGATGTGATCTGCTACCAGTAAAGCCATCTGGGAAGCTATTCCAATTCCGCAATCAGCACCCAGGGTTGTTCCTGTCGCTTTTACCCAATCACCATCAATCCGGGGAACAATCTCATCCTTCTCAAAATCATGAATGGTATCTGCATTTTTCTCACCAACCATGTCCAGGTGAGATTGTAAAACTACTGTTTTTATGTTTTCATAACCTGGTGTTGCGGCTTTGCAGATGAGCACATTATTGAGCTTATCTGTTTTATACTTCAGTTGATTTTTTTCTGCAAATCCAATCAAATACGCAATCATTTTCTCTTCTTTCTTTGAAGGACGGGGGATCTTGCAAATTTCCTCAAAATGGTTCCAAACAGCTTTTGGTTCAAGGTGTCCAAGAATTGTATTCATTTATTATCTTTTAAATCAAATTTTAAAAACAGTATTAAGTAAAGTACCAAGTTAGCCGATGTTTAATTATTAGGAAAGCTAATTGGAAGCAAATTGAAAGATGTAAATTTGCAGCTATTTTTAAAATTGGTGTATGGTTTTACCGTGTGGAATTGTTGGATTACCGAATGCAGGAAAGTCCTCCTTATTTAAAGCATTAACAGGTCATGATATTGCTATCGAGAATTTCCCATACACTACTACGGAATCAAATTTTGGTGTAGTAAATGTTCCTGATCACCGGCTAAATAAGCTAAGTGAAATGGAAAATCCTCAAAAAACTATTCCTAATACAGTCGAGTTTATTGATATTGCTGGTTTGGCAAAAGGAGCAAGCCAGGGTGAAGGTCTGGGAAATAGTTTCCTGGATTCCATAAGGCATTCTGAAGCTATCATACATGTCATCAGGTGTTTTGATAATGATCACATTGTTCATATTAATACAACAGTTGATCCTGTAAGGGACAAGGAGGAGCTTGATTTCGAATTGCAACTAAAAGATCTTGAGACAGTTGCTAAATCAATTGAACGAAATAAAAAAGCTGTAAAAAGTGGTGATAAGAAAATAGTCCAATTGCTTCAGTTACTGGAACAGGTAAAAAAACAACTGGATGAGGGTGGATTTGTCAGACAGATGAATTTGACAACAGAAGAATGGAAAATGTTAAGGAGCTTCTCCTTTTTAACCGGGAAAAAAATCCTTTATGCGGCCAATGTGGATGATGCAGGAATGAAAGGGAATAAACATGTTGACGCGCTGAAAGCAGTCATTGGAAATGAGAATTCAGAACTTGTAATATTAAATGCCCGACTGGAATCCGAAATAGCTGAAATTGAAGATCCAGATGAACGAATCGAGTTCATGCAAATGTTCGACTTGAGAGAACCCGGAGTGAATGTTCTGATTCATGCTGCCTATCATTTGCTGGATCTCATTACTTTTTTCACAATCGGTAAAAATGAAGTGCGTGCATGGGCTACTCCAAAGGGAAGTACTGCTCCACAATCGGCAGGAGTCATTCACTCAGATTTTGAAAGAGGTTTTATCCGGGCTGAAATGATCAAATACGAGGATTATGTAAAATATGGTTCGGAGCAGGCTTGTAAGGATCATGCTAAATTTCATGTGGTAGGTAAAGATTATGTGGTGCAGGATGGGGATCAGTTGCATTTTTTGTTTAATGTTTGATTGAAGGTTGAAGGTTGGAAAGATTGAAGGTTGAAGATTGGAAAATTGAAAGTTGTAATAAACAAATAAAAGCTAAATATATGGTTAAAATAGCACAGTTTGAAGATCTGGAAATTTGGCAAAAGTCAATGGATTTGGCTGTAAAAGCCTATCATTTAACAAAAAAGGGGAATTTCAAGCTTGAATATTCAATACAGGACTAGATAATACGTTCTTCGTTCTCAATATCCAATAATATAGCTGAAGGTTTTGAGTATAATTCAAATAACCAATTCATCAGATTTCTAAAGATATCCAAAGGATAAAGCGGTGAATTTCGGAATCAGTTGCATTTTCTTAATAGGATCAACTTTATTGATCATGAAACTTTCGAAAACATGAAGTCTGATTCTGTTGAAATTTCTAAACAGATATCTTCGTTTATCACTTATCTGCAGAAGTATAATAAGAAATAGGCTTAACTTTGAACCAATAATAATGGTATCGATTAGGTTTTATTAATGACAGCTTAACATAACCTTCAGTTTTTAACTTTTAACTTTTAATTTTTAATGGCTTCCCAAGAAGACAACCTAAAAAAGATCATCTCCCACTGCAAAGAATACGGCTTTGTTTTCCAGTCGAGTGAGATTTATGACGGATTGGCGGCTGTATATGACTATGGGCAATACGGTGCGGAATTGAAGAATAACATCAAGGACTACTGGTGGCGGTCCATGGTTCAGTTGCATGATAATATGGTGGGTATTGACTCGGCAATTTTTATGCATCCGAAAGTCTGGAAAGCCTCCGGGCATGTGGATGGTTTTAGTGATCCCTTAATTGACAACAAAGATTCAAAGAAACGCTACAGGGCTGATGAATTGATTGAAGGGCAGTTAGAGAAAATTCAACAAAAAATTAATAAAGAAATTGATAAAGCAGCTAAACGCTTCGGTGATCGTTTTGATGAAAAGCAATTTTGTGAAACAAATCCAAGAGTATTAGTAAATCAGGAAAAAATTAATACGCTTAATAAGAGATTTGTAAAGGCCCTGGAAGAAAACAACTTAAAAGAGCTCAGGCAGATCATACTTGACCAGGAAATAGTGTGTCCCGTTTCCGGCAGCAGGAACTGGACTGATGTTCGCCAGTTTAACCTCATGTTCACAACCCAGATAGGATCAACAGCAGAAGGAGCAAGTGAGATCTATTTAAGGCCTGAAACTGCTCAGGGTATTTTTGTCAATTACCTGAATGTTCAGAAATCAGCTAGAATGAAAATCCCCTTTGGGATTGCTCAAATAGGCAAAGCATTTAGAAATGAGATCATTGCACGACAATTTATCATTCGCATGCGGGAATTTGAACAAATGGAAATGCAGTTTTTTGTTAGGCCGGGAGAAGAAATGAAATGGTTTGAATACTGGAAAGAAGCCAGGCTCAAATGGCATCATGCCCTCGGGATGCCGGATGAAGATTATAGGATCCATACCCACGAAAAACTAGCACATTATGCCAATGCTGCAGTCGATATTGAATTCAGGTTTCCATTTGGTTTTAAAGAACTGGAAGGAATTCATTCCCGCACTGATTTTGATTTGAGTCAGCACGAAAAGTTTTCAGCTAAGAAACTGCAATATTTCGATCCGGAAATAGAAGAAAGCTACATTCCTTATGTGGTTGAAACATCTATCGGGCTGGATCGGATGTTCTTAAGCATCCTTTCATTCGCATATCATGAAGAAAAACTGGCAGATGGTTCGGAACGAGTGGTATTGAAGATACCCCCCGCTTTGTCTCCCGTCAAAGTTGCTATTTTACCCCTGGTCAAAAAAGATGGCATGGATGAAAAAGCGATTCAAATTTTCAAAGAGCTGCGTTTTCATTTCAACTGCCAATACGATGAAAAAGACTCCATTGGCAAACGTTACAGAAGACAGGATGCCATAGGAACTCCCTATGCTATAACTGTTGATGGCCAAACTTTAAAGGATAGTACAGTTACTGTCAGGTATCGGGATACGATGGAGCAAAGGAGAATTTCTGTTGATGAACTACTGGTTGAAATTACAAAGGATGTTGCTATCGAACATATATTAAAGAGTTTGTGAAATAGTTATAATCTTTCCAAAAAAATGCAAAATATTAATCAAGTTTTCTTATATTTGTTAACATACTACTTAGTTCTTTTTACAACTCTTTAAATATTTTATTATGAAAACTTTTTCTTCTCGTTTGCTTGCTATTATCCTTGTGCCATTTCTGATAATTATTTCAGCATGCAATAATGAAATAGAACAAGCAGAAAAAAACGATGTAAAACAATCCTTTATTGAAGCTTACCCAGGAAGTGAGGAAATTTTTGATGCTATTATTAATGATCAAAATTTTCAAGATTTAATGGCAACAAGTTGCGCAGTAACTGATGTCCTAATTAGATCAAATATATTAGATTATGCTGATCTGTTAACTATGCCAGATTGTGACTTCAGCAATTTAATTGGAATTACAGAAACAGAATATTCTAATCTATTAGATGATATAGCTGGATATGGTGCTGCACTGTTATCTGATTATAACCTACCCTCAAGTCTTGACCACTGTAATTGTGGACCATATGATGCTGATGACATAGAAACGTTTGTAAGTTATTTGAATTATTTTGAAAACAATAGCGAAGATTTAATTGACATGTATGTTAGAAATGGACTTGATTATGCAGCTTATGCAAATAAACCATACCCATATGGAGGTCTTGGTGGTGGCGGAGGTCTTGGTGGTGGCGGTTTTGATCCTGACTGTCCATTTTCATTTTATTTATGTTGTGCAGTTTGTGCTGCTACAATTGAGGTTTTTCCACTCTATATTGCATGTTGTTATTTATGCATGTGTGGATTTTGTAATAACCCCCCGCCAGGGTGCTAATTTATTATTAATATGTATTTAGAAATCTTGTTTATTGTCGTTGCTGTTGTTGGTCTTTATTTTATATTAAAACTACTGAAGTCAAAATACAAACTCCAGAAGTTTAAACCACTTATTTTAATTCCGATAGTAGTAATTCCATTTTTTAAAAAAGGGGTATTTAATTATGGATCAATATTTTTAATTGTTATTTCAGGAATAGTTTTGGGTTATATTGTTTGGAAAATAATTCAGAATTTTAGAACTAATACTGATTAAATTAACTACCTAGATTTAAAGAACATTCTATTGCATTTAATAATCAATAGAATGTTCTTAGAGTTTCTATACTGGCAATTGGCAGTAAAATTTAGAAATGAGATTGATTTAACAGGAATTCTTGAAGCTCTAGTTTTTCATTTAACGCTCCACTTCATTCAACTTAATGTTTATATTTGCTATTAAGTGATTGATTAATATCAACTAATGGAATTACATCCTGACAATTTCATTGTTATGCTCTGATATAACTCTCAATTTATTAAATTATGAATTCAGAAATAGTTTATATTGTTGCAATTGTGGTAATTGTATATTTTATCTTGCAACCGGTCAGATCAAAATATGGTCTGGAAAAGTTAAAACCGCTGATTATTATTCCCGTTATTATTATACCTCTTCTTAATAAAGGTCCCATTAATGAATTATCCATTCTTGTTATTGTGCTAAGTGTATTATTAATTGGCTATGCTATATGGAGAACTTATCATAATTTTATAACACCAAACGATAAATAAACTGTTATGTAAGCGTCTGACGCAGAGTTTCGATTCAATAATATTTTGAAATATTTTATAGCTCAATTCTGAAAAATTCATGAAAGGCTTCTTGACAAAATGAGTCTTATTGAGAAGAATTTGAACTTTTCTTCATTACTAATTCTCTTAGTTCAGGATTAAACATGATGAGATCTGCACATGTTTTAAACAACACCAACATGACCACCAATACAGTCCCTGAGTTAACAATGAATAGCATAAATGCACCAAAAATGACAATAAATTGCTGCACAAAAATTCTTACATAGGGTTCAAACATTTGTTTGGAGGTTGAGATATTTTTGAATGATTTTGACCTCACATATCTGAACATAAAATCGAACAAATGGGTAACCAAAAAGATCACTAAAAGCAGCTCTCCCTTTTGATTAAAACAGGCAGAGAAAAACTCTATGAAGTTGGGAATTAATGAATTAGAGTGATAGGAAAAATCAGTAGTGGACATGGATAAAACACTATTCAATATTGTTAACTGAACAAAAATGAAGAATCCATAGTGAAAAATAAAAAAGGGAATAACAAAATATCCTTTTGGATTTTCCTTACTTCCGGTAAAATATTTTGATGATAGTCCGATTTTAAAGATGTTTATAAAACCAATTACAATGCTTTCCAGGAAATAGGCAGCTATTATGTAATAAGCATTCCAACTAAAAAAAATAAGACCAAAAACAGGAAGTGAGTTTGCCAGCAATATCTGGTACGAAATATTACTTCGAATAATAATATTCAGGATGTGCCGATTATCGATTTTATTCAAAAAACTTTTCCTTAAGCAGTTTTAAACTTTAGCAAATTCAATAAATATTGACCATACCCACTTTTCACCAAAGGTTCAGCAATTGTTTGCAATTGTTCTGAATTGATAAACCCCATTTTCCAGGCAATTTCTTCAATACATGAGATTTTCATCCCCTGTCTTTCCTGAAGCACTTCAACAAATTGGGATGCCTGCATAAGCGAATGAAAAGTTCCGGTATCCAGCCAGGCGGTTCCCCTGCTCATGACTTGCACTTTCAGTTTCCCCTGTTCCAAATAAGTTTTGTTTACATCTGTAATTTCATATTCTCCTCTTGCGGATGGTTTAAGGTTTTTCGCTATTTTCACCACTGAATTATCATAAAAATACAAACCCGGAACAGCATAATTGGATTTAGGATGCTTTGGCTTTTCTTCTATGCTTAAGGCATTTCTGTCCTGGTCAAACTCAACAACACCATATCTTTCAGGATCTGACACATGATAGGCGAAAACGACTCCACCATCAGGATCACTGCATGATTGCAATGTATGAGGGAGTTCTTTTCCATAGAAAATATTATCGCCTAAAACGAGGCAGACTTTATCATCCCCTATAAACTCTTCCCCAAGCACAAAAGCCTGGGCCAGACCATTTGGAATGACTTGCTCCTTATAGGAAAACTTCATTCCTATTTGACTGCCGTCACCTAATAGTCTTTCAAAGTTTGGAAGATCCTCAGGTGTAGAAATAACCAGAATTTTCTGGATTTTCGCCATCATTAATATCGAAAGTGGATAATAAATCATGGGTTTATCGTAAACAGGCATTAACTGTTTGCTTACAGCTAAAGTCAATGGGTGTAATCTGGTGCCGGCTCCACCGGCTAAAATAATTCCTTTCATTTTGGTTGAAAGTTAAAGGTTTGAAAATTAAAGGTTAAAGGATTAACCACGGAGGCACGAAGACACGGTTTTAGTTTTTACTAAATAGACATCGATTCTCCGTTTCTGTCCATATTTTATTATTTCATCTTTATTTCTTTTTCTTGGTGACTTGGTGACTTGGTGGTTAGCATTCAATTTTTAACCACGGAGGCACGAAGACACGGTTTTTATTTTCGTTAAGATAAATATTGATTCTCCGTTTTATTCAATTTTCTATAATTTCATCTATAATTCCCTTTCTTGGTGCCTTAGTGCCTTGGTGGTTAGTATTTTATTTTTTAATCACTGAGACATGAAGGCACGGTATTAATTGTCTCCAAAATAACCATTTATTCTTCGTTTTATTCCGTTTTTTATTAAATCAACATTGAAATTTAATAGAAATCCCATTGTTTTATCTGCCAGTTTCAGGTAAGTGATCAGCTGGGCTTCATGAACAGGAAGTAATACGTCACCTGCCTTCAGTTCAATTACTAGTTCGTCTTCCACCAATTTATCTATAAAAGTCTTTTGAAAGAATCTCACCTTTGTAAACCACAGGAACAATCACTTGTGATTCAACCTTAAGACCTCTGTTTTTCAATTCTTTAATTAAGCAAATTTGATATACGGATTCTAACAATCCAGGACCAATCTCCTTATGAACATCAAAAGCTGCATTAACAATTTTGGATGCTATTTTATCCAATTCACTCTTCTTCATTTTCTTAGTGCCTTGGTGGTTAGGCCTCCCTTTTCGTATATTGCTTTTCATAATAACTCTTGTACGCCCCGGATGTGACCCTGTTCATCCATTCTTCATTTTCCAGATACCAATCCACCGTTTTTTCAAGACCTTCTTCAAATGTCAAAGACGGACTCCAACCCAGATCATTTTCCAGTTTGGAAGGATCAATGGCATATCGCTGATCATGTCCGGCCCTGTCCTTCACATAGGTAATTAATCCGGCACTTTCCCCAGTCTCTCGTCCTAATTTTTGGTCCATTATCTGGCAAAGTTTAGTCACTATATCAATGTTCTTCCATTCGTTCTTTCCACCTATATTATAAGTCTCTCCAAAACTGCCACGATGGAAAATCTCGTCAATAGCAGCCGCATGATCTTCGACCCATAACCAATCCCTGACATTCAAACCCCTTCCATAAACTGGTAGAGGTTTTTCATTTTTTATATTATTGATCATCAGGGGCAAAAGTTTTTCTGGAAACTGGTAAGGTCCATAATTGTTTGAGCAATTGGAAATTTTAACAGGAAGATTGTAAGTATGAAAATAGGCTCTTACCAGGTGATCTGAACTTGCTTTTGAAGCTGAATAGGGGGACCTTGGGTCGTAGGAGCTCGTCTCCAAAAAATATCCGCTTTCTCCTAAACTTCCAAACACCTCATCCGTTGAAACATGATAAAAAATATGTTCATCCTTTTCATTCCATGTTGTTTTTGCTGCATGCAGCAAATTAAATGTGCCTAAAATATTTGTTTCAATAAATTCATTTGGTGCAAGGATTGAACGATCCACATGTGATTCTGCCGCTAAATGAATAACTGCATAAAATTGATGCTCTTCAAATAATTTTTGAATAAAATCCCTGATCACTATATCCCCTTTGACGAAAGTATAATTGGATGCATTCTCAATGGATTTTAAATTTTCAAGATTCCCTGCATAGGTGAGTTTATCCAGGTTCACCATGTGATAGTCCGGGTATTTTCTTATTAAAAGTTTAAGCAGGTGAGATCCAATAAAACCCGCCCCTCCGGTTATTAATATTTTTTTCATAGCTAATTAAATTCCGGCAATTTCTTAAAATACTCAATAGTCTTTGATAAGCCTTCTTTCCTGCTATATTTTGGTTCCCAATTCATTACTTTTTTTGCCAGGGAAATATCAGGTTGCCTTTGCATAGGATCATCGATGGGTAAAGGTTTAAAGATGATCTTAGATTTGGAGCCGGTCAATCGGATCACCTCCTTTGCAAAATCCAGAATGCTTATCTCTTCCGGGTTACCCACATTTACGGGATCCGTATATTTACTTAATAATAATTGATAAATTCCTTCAATCTGATCATCTATGTAGCAGAATGAGCGGGTTTGAAGACCATCTCCAAATACAGTGATGTCTTCTCCTTTCAATGCCTGGCCAATAAATGCGGGTAACGCTCTTCCGTCATTCAGTCGCATTCTTTCACCAAAGGTGTTGAATATTCTCACTATCCTGGTATCCAGATCATGGTAGGTATGATATGCCATGGTGATGGCTTCCTGGAAACGTTTTGCTTCATCATACACACCACGGGGTCCAATAGGATTCACATTTCCCCAATAGCTTTCGTTTTGTGGATGAACCAGTGGATCCCCATACACCTCAGATGTAGAAGCAATCAATAATGTGGAGTTTTTTGCCAAAGCCAGGCCTAATAAATTATGGGTTCCCAAAGAACCTACTTTTAAGGTCTGTATTGGCATTTTCAGATAGTCAATCG
>JADHTG010000060.1 GCA_016776505.1 Bacteroidota bacterium | reverse complement strand
TTCAGTAAATTACTCTGTGTCAGTGCCAGCAACCAGTGACCAGCAGCAATTTAGCAGAACACCTGAACACATAGCACATGAACACCAGAATACTGTGTATCTAAACTGTCATTCATACTTCAGCCTGCGTTATGGAACGCTATCAATTGATACTTTAATAGAGTATGCATTAAATTATAATTTACAATCACTTACGCTTACAGATATTAATAATTCAATGGGCATTCCCGACTTTGTAAAAAAATGCCAGGAACATGGAATTAAACCTCTAGCAGGCATCGAGTTCAGGGATACAGAAAACCAATTACTCTACATTGGAATCGCCAAAAACAATGAGGGTTTCCGAGAACTGAATGCATTTTTAAGCAAACACAATCTGGCTAAAAGAAAGCTTCCGGCAACAGCTCCGGAATTCAACAAGGTGTTTATCATCTATCCTTTTAGCAGCAGTAAGAATCTTAAACTTCGTGATCATGAATTTATTGGAATAAGACCTAAAGAAATCAAAAAGCTTATTTCCAGTCCGTTTAGTCACAATCAGGATAAATTGCTTGCCCTGCACCCGGTTACACTCGCACATGAATCAGGATATGAGTTGCATGCAAACCTTCGGGCGATTGACAATAACATTCTTCTAAGCCAACTTTCTCCTGGTCAACTTGCTGATGCAGATGAGTTTATGCTTCCTCTCGGAAAATTGCTTGGTTATTATGAGTACTATCCCCGGATTATTCAAAATACCCTGAAAATCAGTCAGGAATGCAGTGTCAGTTTCGATTTCCGGGAGCATAAAAACAAAAAGCTGTTCACTGGAAATCGTGATGATGACAGGATCTTACTTCAAAAACTTGCTTTAGACGGACTGATTTACCGCTATGGCAAACACAACAGGAATGCTGCAGAGCGAATTAAGCACGAACTGGAAATAATAAACCGCCTTGGTTTTTCTGCCTATTTCCTCATTACCTGGGACGTGATCCGTTATTCCATGAGCCGGGGATTTTACCATGTGGGTCGGGGTAGCGGAGCCAATTCAATTGTAGCTTATTGCCTGAAAATCACCGATGTTGACCCCATTGAGTTAGATCTTTACTTCGAACGATTTCTGAATCCAAAACGGAGCAGTCCACCCGACTTCGACATCGATTATTCCTGGAAAGACCGGGATGATGTCATCGACTATGTTTTTAAAAGATACGGCAAAGAGCATACTGCCCTTTTGGGTGCTACATCCACTTTCAAAGGACGCTCCACCCTGCGTGAACTGGGCAAGGTGTACGGGCTTCCCAAAGCTGAAATCGATGATTTGGTTCATTATCCTGAGAAAGCCATCAACAACAATCATATCACACAAAAAATTGTTGAATTGGGACGTAAAATGTCTGATTTTCCCAATATTCGCTCCATACATGCAGGGGGAATACTGATTTCGGAAGAACCCATTACCTGCTATACCGCCCTGGATATGCCTCCGAAAGGCTTCCCGACTACCCAGTGGGATATGTATGTAGCCGAGGAACTGGGCTTTGAAAAGCTCGATATCCTTAGCCAGCGGGGAATTGGCCACATCAATGAAAGTGTGGAAATCATCCTCAAAAATAAAGGTGTAAAGGTGGATGTACACCAGGTGGAAAAGTTCAAACAGGATCCACAAGTGAAATACCAGCTAAAAAATGCAGAAACCACCGGTTGTTTCTATATAGAAAGTCCTGCCATGCGCGGACTACTGCGCAAACTTAAATGCGACAATTATATCAGCCTGGTGGCTGCAAGTTCCATAGTGCGCCCCGGAGTGGCCAAATCGGGCATGATGAGGGAATACATTTACCGCTTTCATCACCCGGACAATTTTGAATACATCCACCCTGTGATGAAAGAACAGCTGAAAGAAACTTATGGGGTTATGGTTTACCAGGAGGATGTATTAAAGGTTTGTCATCATTTTGCCGGGCTGGATTTAGCCGATTCGGATGTGCTGCGCAGGGCCATGAGTGGAAAAAACCGCGGCAAGGAGGAGTTTCAACGCATCGTAGAGAAGTTTTTCAAAAACTGCAAGGAAAGAGGCTATCCGGACAAAATAACGAACGAGGTGTGGCGACAGGTCGAGTCTTTTGGGGGATACTCCTTCTCCAAGGCGCATTCTGCATCATTTGCAGTGGAAAGTTTCCAGAGTTTATACCTCAAAGCACACTATCCCCTTGAGTTCATGGTCGCTGTCATTAATAACTTCGGTGGCTTCTATCGCACATGGGTATACGTTAACGAGGCCAAACGACAAGGTGCGCAAATTGAGGTTCCCTGCGTGAATCACAGCGACTATCTGACAAGTATATGTGGTCATGTGATTTACCTGGGCTTTATCCATATTTCCAACCTGGAAACAAAAGCAGCTAAAATCATTGCAAAGGAGCGTAAAGCAAGAGGAAAATTCAAGAACCTTCAAGATTTTGTGGACCGGACTGCTGTTTCACTTGAACAACTTATCATCCTGATCCGTATCAACGCATTTCGCTTTAGCGGAAAAAATAAAGTGGGCTTACTTTGGGAAGCACATACGCTGCTTGGGAAAAAAGAGGCTCCCACCCGACAGGATACGCTTTTTTACCTGCCCACCAAAAAATTCAAATTGCCTCAATTGGAGCACAACCGTTTAGAAGATGTGTATGATGAAATTGAATTACTTGGATTTCCGGTTACCCTCTCCTATTTTGGAATGCTTAAAACAGCTTTTAAAGGTGAAATGGGTGCTCGTGAAATGGATCAACACATTGGCAGACGAGTACGCATGGTCGGACATTTAGCCACTATCAAATATGTTAAAACGGTCAAAAAAGAAATGATGCATTTTGGCACTTTTGTCGATCAGTACGGGGAATTTTTCGACAGTACTCACTTTCCTGATGCATTGAAAAAGTATCCTTTTAAAGGCAGCGGAATGTATTTGATTTATGGAAAGATCGTTGAAGAGTTTGGTTATCCCAGCCTGGAAGCAGAAAAATTGGCTAAACTGCCAATTGTTGGGGATCCGAGAGAAGAATGAAGGAAGGAATTCGAGCTTATGATGTAATGCACAATGAGTTCGCCATCCCTGGTTTAAGTTTCAAACTTAAACCAGCCAGTAATTGTTTATTGGGAGGGAAAGTGGCTTTTATTGACCTTTTCAGTCATTGCATATATAGAGGTTAGAATGAAGTCACAGTTTATCCTGAAAAAGTGGATAATTGAATTATAATACTATGCAAAAGATCTGATAACAGTCCTTACCTCAAGCATCTGATTTTTTATATCTTTGCCCATCATTAAACACAATTATCATCATCTATATTCCTGCATCTTAGACCAATGTATAAAAGCAAAACCATAGCCGTAGTAGTTCCTGCTTACAACGAAGAAAAACAAATCCAGCTGGTTCTTGACCACATGCCAGACTACGTGGACAGGATTGTAATTGTCAATGATTGTTCCACGGACAAGACTGAAGAAGTTGTTTTAAACTATATTCAACAATCTGATAAACATCCTCTTCCCGAAAACAATCAAAAGATTAAAGAAAGCGTTTATAGCCAGGCTGATCTCATAGTGCAAAAGCTCAATGAAGAAGAAATCAATTATTTTCCACCTTCAAAAGTGATCAATTCAGATGAAAAGATAAACCGGATAATCCTGATTAACAATTTAGTCAATACCGGAGTCGGTGGTGCTATTGCACGGGGTTATAAATGGTGCAAGGATCATCACATTGATTGCACTGCTGTGATGGCTGGCGATGGTCAGATGGATCCTTCTGAATTGATTGACATTATAACTCCAGTTGTAGAGGATGAAGTGGATTATGTGAAAGGCAACAGACTTAAGCATCCAACCGCTTCGTTGATTGTCCCCAGATCCAGGTTTTTCGGGAATGCTACTTTATCTATTTTAACAAAAATAGCTTCCGGATACTGGCATATTTCTGACACCCAAACCGGCTTTACAGCCATTTCAAAAAGCGCATTGAATCAAATAAAGATATACCAAATTTACAAACGATATGGAATGCCGAATGACTTGTTAGTTCGTCTGAATATGGCTTCATGCACATTGAAAGAGGTAGGTATTAAACCCGTTTACAATGTGGGTGAGCAGTCAAAAATGAGACCCGTTCGTGTAATTCCGAGCATCTCCTGGTTGTTGTTCAGATCCTTCTTCAGACGATTATGGGTAAAATATCTTTTCCGGGATTTTCATCCTTTGTTTTTATTATATAACCTTAGCTTTCTTCTCTTAATTTCGTTTATCCCGGCATTAATTTATATGATACCAAAGATTATCAGACCAGGCGAAACAGTTTCAGTCAGTGTCATGTTTATTTCTGCATTTCTTTTAATTACTGGCTTACAATCCTTATTTTTTGCTATGTGGATGGATATTGGTGATAATCAGAAACTTTATAAGTATTAACAGAGATATGGAAAGATTCAAATTTCTTTTCAATATTCTGATTTATATATCGCTGATCTTCCTGGCTTATTACCTTTATCGGTTTGATTATTTCGATTTCCAGGGAATTACTTTCAATTATTATTACCTTGGATTGTCCATTTCGTTTCTGTGGGCAGGTTTCCTGCTTTCCCCTTTTGCCTGGAAAGATCTTCTTAAAAAAAATGATATTAATGCAAGTTATTCCAGTTCCTTAGCTTCGGAAGGAATAGCCATATTTACCAAATATATTCCCGGAAAGGTCATGATTATTTTAGGCCGTGCAGGCTATATTTCTCTTCAGGGACACTCTATCAAAAGGACTTCAATGGTTTCTCTCAAAGCACAGTTTGTAGCATTCTGGGTAGGCCTGGCTTTGGGTTCAATACCCCTTTTTTTTATTCCAGATTCAACTCAACTAATACTTCTGTCTTTTACTGCTTCTGCACTGATTATCTTGTTTTTACACAATAAGTATATTCATCAATTCTTGAGCCGGGTGCTTTCCAGAATCCTTAATAGAAAGCTACAGCTTCCTCTACTGACTTTCAGGAACTCCCTCTGGGCCATTTTCTTTTATTCATGCATGTGGGCATCCTGGGGAATGGGATTTTATTTACTGACCAAAGCAACAGGAACATCAATTGATTTTCAGCTTTTCATGCTGTTTCCACTAGCCGCTACAACAGGCATGTTAGCTATAATTATTCCTGGAGGACTGGGTGTGCGTGAAGGCATTATCACCTTTGTTCTTCATAAAGCCGGCATTCCATTGGAAATTGCTGCCACTATTTCCATCCTGTCCAGGCTATGGTATCTGACAGGAGAATTGTTTGTATTTCTTACAGCTTTCGCTATAAAATTATCCATGAAAAAATAATATAAGGTATTTTTCTGAACTTATTGCTCGCTCAACTTATACAGACGAAAGCTATTATTCGAATACACTATTTCTAACTTATCTACATACTTGTCTAAATAGGCTATCAAGGCTGAATCCCTGATCTCATTGTAATTCTCCAATAAATAATCCACCCTGTATTTAAGGTATAACTGGTGAAGTGAGTCTGCATCCCTCTGATTATTATTATTTGCCATGCATTGCCTGTCGGTGTATAATGATAAAGCCCTGGGTTTAATAAAAACAAAAACAGCCGTATCAGGGGTGTTTTGCCTGATATAATTGAATACTTTTTCTGATGCAGGCAATTGCGGCCCATAAATTGGTTCCAGTTTCTCTGGCCTCGACATATGCGCTATTCCGGGCTCATACTGTGCAAAAAGCAGGATGAAAAAAATATATGCGATTAGGTATTTTCTTTCCATTTTTAGATTTTGAGCAAGAAAAGTAAATCCTTCAGTCATATAAATAAACACAAATGGAATGAGAGGCAATAAATACCTGAACCCGGGATTAGCCGGATATGCAAAAATAATTAGTATAAATCCAATGAAGAAGAAATCAATTATTTCAATTCTCCGTAATAGCTTTACAAAAAAGCCACCCACAAGAAAGACAAGCACAATTATCAAATTGATATCGCGAATAAATGGGGCTATTTTGAAAGTCTTGAAAAAGCCAATAAAATGGATATAATAATAATTAATATGAGCTGTAAATACCTGCCAAATATTGTGTTCCTGCAAATAACCCACATAAGAACCCTCCTTAGGATTCGGGAAAAAGATGACATCTAAAACTTTAAAAAAACCAACAGCTACTGTGCAGAAAAGGAACAATTGCCAAATTCTCTGTTTACTTTCCTTATAAGCGAATCCATTCTTGAGTCTAAAAGAAATTAGTTCATAAATGGTAATGGCAATGACTGATAGAATAAAAATCACACCCAGTGTTCTGACTGATGTAATAAAGCCAGCCAAAAGACCCAAAATAATAAATTTAACCAGCTTATTCTTCCATTCTTTTTCATACAGGTTAAAAGCAATGATCAACAAGGCAAAAAATGGGATATCAGAGAGGATATTGTACTTAAAAGCAAGCACCCAGCGATTGTAAACGATTAAAAGTATCAAAATGAGCGACAACCAAAAAGGGAATCTTCTCCTGTAAAAAACCAAGAGGGCTATTGCAGCGATTAATAAAAACAAGGTCATATAGGCTGAATAGGCTATTATTTTATCTCCCCAGATAGCATAAACCGGGGAAAGCAAAATGGAAAATCCAATAGAAACAGAATCGACCATGATGGGATTTTCCTCATTGTAAATAAGTCCTGTTTCCTGAGGGGATTCACCTTCCACCAGGTTTTTTGCCTGGTGCAGGTACAAGGCAAAATCATCTCCCCAATTATGCACAGACTGCATATTGATGAAGAAGAGAGGAATGAGAACAACTAATGCAAATAGATTTTGATTGATTTTTTTCTTCATGTTTATTTGGATCATGAATCAGTTTGGTTTTCAATTTTATCACTTATGATGTATTGAGGTCGTTTTTTAATTTCAATAAATATTTTACCAATATATTCACCAATTATCCCAATAGTCAGCAATTGAATTCCCCCGATTAATAAAATGGAGATTAATAAGGATGCCCAACCTGATAGCGTATTATGAAGAAAAAACTTAGCAATTATCGCATACACAATATATGCAAATGCAAAAGTGGATATTACGAATCCCAGTAAAGTAGCCAGTCGCAAAGGCTTGATACTAAATCCCATGATACCATCCGAAGCAAAATGAAGCATTTTTTTTAGGGAATATTTGCTCCTTCCACTATATCTTTCATCAGCAATATATTCAATGGATGCAGTTTTAAATCCTATCCAGGAAATAATACCCCTTAAAAACAGGAAATACTCATTCATTTCTTTAAACTGTTCAATCACTTTTCTATCGACCAGCCGAAAGTCTGAAGCACCGTCTTCAATCCTGATATCAGACAAATAATTCATGATCTTGTAAAAAAAGTGAGAGGATATCTTTTTACCAAAGCCAACTCCTTTTGTGTTCATTCGAATGGCATTTACAATATGAAAACCTTCTTTCCATTTAAGAAATAGATCCTCAATTAAAGCCGGAGGATGCTGCATATCTGCATCCATGGTAATGACTGCCTTCCCCCTCGCACGGTCCATTCCGGCTTTAAGAGCATATTGATGTCCAAAATTTCTTGAAAACCTAAGCGCCTGTATTTCAGTATTTAGAGACGACAATCCTAGAATTTTTTTCCAAGAACCGTCTTTACTGCCATCGTCCACAAATATCAATTCCCACGAAATGTTGATCTTTTCTTCCATCTGCTGCTTAACAGAAGTGAAAATGATTTCTATATTGTCTTCTTCATTGAAAACCGGGATGATGATTGATAATTCCATACTTAATTTCGTTTTTTGTCTGCCGATTGATGGGATTGAATCATCACCAATCGAATGATCCACATCCATATCATGGCCAAAGCAAAAATAGGAAACACTGAATTATATGTGGCATTCCCTTTAGCAAATATCATAATTGGAGTCAGAGCTAAAGGCAAAGAGGCGATCAGTATATACACAAACTGCCATTCTTTTGCCAAAATCAGTAAAATGAAAACCGGAATAAAAAGCCATCCTGCCCTGTTGAAAGGCAAGGTCCTGTTAAACACCCGCTCTATTCGTTTTAAAAGTATGCCGACATACCAAAGTTTGTCGTTTTTGATGTCGGATATGACTTTATGCTTTACAATCTTGTCATACTCCTTGAATTCTTCCAGTTTTTTATAGTATAAGCTGTCCTCATCATAGTATTCATCCAATCCATACTTCCCTGAATAGGCCAAAACAATTCCATGCTCTTTTTCCATGATATTCAGACCGTAATTATATGCTACAACATCATCCCATTTATATCCGTACTTTTTGTCGAAATCACCTAAACCGCAGAAAACGGGGTGCCAGAAGGAATGAGCAGTCATCCTTGGACCTGTGTAAACATGGCCACCATGATTTTCTACAAATTCAGCTGCCATCTTAAATTTTACATCAAAATAATACCTGATTCCCCGCTGCATTCCAATATTCGAAATTAATAATAGTAAAATCAATACCACTTTGTGATGGGATTTAAGTTTAGATGCAAAAAGGTAAATAAAGGTTGCTGAAATTAAAACCACTTTTATTTCTCCCCTTATCTCACTAAAAAAGCCAATTATTAATCCTGAAATAACAGGCAGTATGAAATAGTGCGCTTTTTTCACTTCATTAAACAAAAAACGCATATTCAATCCGAGGATGAGGAGAAAAACGGAAGCCAGTAATCCGAAAATATTTTTATTGTGATAGACTTCATACAGATAAAATGGGGTCAAACTGAAGATCACTATAAGAAGAGCAGCTAACAAAAGGTAACCAAGCCTGTATAATGCTACAAATAGGGAAATCAGTCCCCCAACGAATATCAGCGCATTGAATAGCTTCATGGTCGGTTTTTCGGCACTTCCCCTGGCCATTGCATCCGGTAAATAGGCGAATATCCTGGCGTTCTCCCCCATCCTGCTCCAGTGCCTGAATTCCATGATTAAACTCTCCCCTCTTTCTTCCGCCAATTGTTGCGATCCTGCTTTACTGAATTCTTTGTCTTCTTCCAGTGTGGCTACTGGAAATAAGCCCTGGTAATAAAAGTAATAGAGGAAATGTTTTCCGAAATCATGAACAAATCCGGATGTCAGTTCTCGTTTTTGAAGCCCTTTATAATTTGGACCATTGATAGCCAGGCCGAGATGGAGGATTAAAATAGAAGCAATCCCAAACCACAAAAACTTAGGCTTTGGAACTTTTTCCCGGGATGTCAATTCATTTATTTTCCTTCCCAGATTCATTTAGACTATATTTGATTCATGATTATTGATGTCCGGTAAAGCGATAAATGGAAGACTTTTTATTATAATACCTCTAGCTTATAAAATTGCGTACGAAAATAAGTCATCTATGAAGAAATATATAATAATCATTTACTTATCCTTTCTGCTGGAGTTGGCTTTTATCACTTTTTGGAGGGCTAAGCTGGGAATTTATATCAGCCCGGTCGTCCTGTTTCTGGCTTCATTAGGAGTTGGCATACTACCCTTGCTATTTTATTCCAGATTGAAATTAATGATCCCGGGCACTTCAGTAAATAAAATACTGTCCAATGTTCTTGTTTTTGCAGTATTTGCCTCTGGCAGTATATTGTGTTTTCTTGTTTTCAGGAATATTCTTATTAAAATTCCATACGATTTTGTTGCGTCAGAAGTAACAACCTCTATTGATATAATGAGTAAGAGGCTTTTACAGGGAGAGTTTCCATATAGTTTAATTACCGATTATGGGCACAATTTACCGCCTACCTATTTAACACTTCAGTGGCTGCCATTTACCATCTCTTCTTATTATGAATTTGATCACCGTTATATGGTTATCGGGACCTGGATTTTTGCCATGCTCATTTATACAATCAGCCTTAACCAGGCTGACAGTTCCTTATATAAGAAATTGTTTTTCACTGCATTGCCATTTTTAGTATTGTTGATTTTCATGTATGATATTCCCACGGTATTTGGTGCAAGCATTGAACTGCTCCCCACTTCCTACTATATTCTATTAATACTCACATTGTTTAGCAGCTCCTTAATTATCCGTTCGATGGGCATTGTTCTTCCTTTGCTTTCCCGTTTTTCATTTCTTTTTTGGCTGCCTTTGTATTTTCTGTTTTCGTTTCTGAGTGAAAAAAGGTGGAAATCTATCTTAATGGGGACTTACACCCTAATATTGGTATTGATTTTATATTTCATCCCCTTCTTTTTAAAAGACACAGGCATATTTAAAAAGGGAGCAGATTATTATACTAAAGCTGCCCTGGATGAATGGCATCCGCATGAATGGCAGGAACAGGATGCGAAGCCTTTTCAACTGTTCAGAGGGATAGGATTTGCTGCCTATTATTATGATTTTGCAAATGGCGAAATTCCAGTTAAGCTGAGGTCACTAAAGAGAACTCATTTAACTTTGTCTGTTCTTGTGGCCTTCATAATGGGTTTCATATGGTTCAGGTTCAGGGATAAGATACCGGTGCGTTGGTATCTTCTTTTGAGTTTAAAAGTCTACCTTGCTTTTTTCTATGCATTTATACAAGTGCCTTACATATACCTGCAGTTGGTTCCCTTATTTATTTCAATATTGATCATGGCATCGCTTTCTATGAAAACAAAAAAAGGAATTGTATCTTTAGCTGCATTATTTGAAGCAAATAATTGAGATGAGAAAGTTTTTTGCCCTGGTTCTTCTGATCCTGACCTTAAATTCTTTTGCACAAACAAAATTAAAAATAGGTTTATCGGCATCTTCCATCATTGATTATGATTTTTCAAATGTTTATTTCTTCAAATCATCTTTCACAAGCATAAACAGTTATTTCCCTTTTAAAAGCGGTGTAAACTTAAAACTGGAATTATCTCCACATGTATCCATTATTAGCGGATACCAGCTCACTTACCGGTTTATGGAAATAAATATGTATACCACCACTGTCGGTAATTTATTTTACGGGAGTAAAATGTATGTTTCTGAAATTCCGCTGCTCTTCAGGTATGATTTAGATTTTAAAGAGAGTCATTTGGGCCTTTTTTGTGAATTAGGGCCTACTTTTGATTTTATGTATGCAACAGAAAATGTATTTGGAAGGTATAGAGAAATACTTGATTTCATTGTGATTACAACCTGGGGATATTTTTATACTTTGAATTTTCCAACTACTTTTATACCTGCATTTCAGGCAAAAATTGGCTATACAAATAAAATCGGGAACAATAAGGGAGTGCTGGATGTTGGGATCAGTTATCATTACCAGCTTTCCAAAAAAATAGCGAATGAACTAATCTACTATTATGATGATGGTGTAGGAAATATTACAAAAGATAACAGTGAATTCTTCACCCGCTCATCCTATTTGGGAATTGATTTCAGCTATTATTTCCCTTTTCAGATAAATTTTTTAACAGCAAAAAATAAATAAATGGAAATGATCAGTATTTATATGTTTAATTCCGGTATATACTGGGGCATCCTGATCGTAATATTCGGGATATTATTGGTGGCAAAACAACTTTTAAATCTTGATTTTCCAGTAGTGAAAGTCATGATTGGGATTTTTTTAATCAGCCTTGGAATCAGGTTCATGTTTTTCAGAACTACCCTGAGTTGCTCTTACTCAGATGACAACAATGTAGTTTTTAGAAATAAAGATCTTCATTACGACAAGGACCAATATGAATACAATGTTGTTTTTAGTAACTCCACCATTGATTTCAGGGAAATGGAAGAATTGCCTTCACATTCCATTGAAATCAACACCGTTTTTGGAGATACCAAGGTTATTTTAGATGAAGAACTGAAAGTAGATATTAGCTCAGATGCTGTTTTTGGTGCCGTTCATCATCCAAATCCGGAAAAACAGCTAAGAGAACCAGATTCGAATGAAGTTGGGCCAGACGTATTACGAATTCAGGCTTCTGCTGTTTTTGGCCAGATTAGGTTTATAAGGGATTAATTAAACAAAGCGAAACTTACTGGTATCTGATCGGTCTTCCGATTTTCAGGGTAGTATTTCGATTGATACCATTCAAAGCACACAAGCGGTCAATCGATACGCCATGCATGCGGGATATCCTGTACAATGTATCCCCTGACCTGACATAGTGGTATTTTGTTTTACTTCTTTCTATTAAATATTCATAGGTGTGACAGCAGAGGTTTAAGGTGTCTGAAATCAATATATAGTTGTCAAAATCGATGATTATCCTTGGATCCATGGCTTTTCCCATAAACCGAACTTCAAAATGTAAATGAGAACCGGTCGCACGTCCTGTGGCTCCACCCAGGCCTACCAATTGTCCAGCCTTGAGTTTTTCACCCACTTCAACCTTAATTCGGGAGAGATGGGCATAAAGAGTTTCTAATCCATTGATATGTGTTACGACTACCACGTTGCCATAGCCACTGTAATATTTTGCAAATCGAACTTTCCCGTCAAACGCACACAGAACACTATCTCCCGTATCCAGTTCAATGTCCATTCCATAATGGAACCTGTATCCCCGCATTCCAAAAACGGAGTTTATGACATCTTTTACGGGATGAACATAAATGAAACTATCATGTACCAGCACCAACTGGGTGGTATCCGTTTTCCTGGCTAAATTGATCTTGTAAGGATCGATCTTTTTTTCATTCCATATGCTATATACATAGTTGTTGGAGATGGAATCAAACTTTAAGACAGTAAAAGAGTCAATTGCAGGATGAAAATAAGGAGAATCAATATCAGTTTCCTGATGATGAGTTTCTGCTTTTTTGGCTTGAAGCAGAATAGAAAATAAAATACTAAATAAGGTTAATAGTAAAAGTCTTATCATGTATTATAAATTATTACAAAGATATTCCTAACCTTATGAAATCTATTTCAAAATAAATTAAAGTAATCCACAATTGGGGGTGTTATCAACAAAAATTCAAAAGATTATGCTTTGATTCCCATTCTGATCATGTCGATCAATTCTTGTTTCCTGAACCGGTCTTTGAATTTACCGCTGAAGCTTGATGTGACCGTTGTGCTGTCTTCATCCTGTATTCCTCTACTAGATACACACATATGTTTAGCCTCCATAATAATGGCTACATCCTCTGTATTTAAAGCTTTTTTCAGCTCGTTCGCAATCTGAACAGTCAATCTTTCCTGAACTTGTGGTCTGCGTGAATAATAATCCACAATGCGGTTTAGTTTTGATAAACCGATGACGCGGCCGGAAGAGATGTAAGCCACGTGGGCCTTACCTGTAATGGGTACAAAATGATGTTCACAATATGATTTTACTGCAATATTCTTTTCCAGCAAGATTTCATCATAATTGTATTTATTCTTGAAAGTTTTAAGAAAAGGCTTATTGTCTGGGTTCAATCCATGGAATATTTCCTTTACATACATTTTTGCTACACGATGTGGCGTTCCGGATAAACTATCATCTGACATATCCAAACCTAAAGTATCCATGATCTGTCTAAAATGTTCTTCAATAATGTCTATTTTGCTTTCATCATCCAGATCAAAAGCATCTGCTTTTAGCGGAGTTTCAGTATTTGAACAGGAATGATCGTTCCCATTGTTATCCATGTCCAGTAAATCAGCGATCACACCATTGGGCTTGCTTTTGCCATTCAGTTTTTCAGTTTTAAAATTCATATCATTAAACATAGTGTATAATTTTTCTTATTTATCAACATAATTGGAAGCTTTCCAATATCTTCGAATGCTTTTTATTTCCATCCTAATTCAGTAAGAACTTGGTTCATGAGAAAACAATTCTTTACATATTATTTGCAACCTTTATTTGCAATTTTGCTTGTTTGTATATTTTGTTCTTGCAATGATGAAATACCTGAAAGTAAACCCACTATTACAATAACAGTTCCAAATACACGGGCACCTTTATATTACAATTTGGATACCATGTTCCTTATTGGCAGCATTAATGACAAAGAAATAATAAAAAAAGTGGAATACAGGATGGAGGATAAAAATATGCAAGTGGTTTATAGCAAAAGCTTTACGCCAAATTCAACAGCCTTTGCAATAAATGATTCTTTACCACTGATAGTAACTGATCATACAAACTATATTTTTTATATAATTGCTACAAATGAATCACTGACGAGAGGTGAATACAGCCTGTTTATACATGTCATGCCCTGATCAGGCCAGGCCTTTAAATTCATAACCCAGCTCATTCACTTTTTTCTCTACTTCACTGATATTTATATCTTCGCCAGCAATAGAAACTTTCATATTGCTGATATCGGCATGTACAGATTGAACTCCTTTGACATCAGAGAGCCCATTTTCAACCGTATTCTTGCAATGAGTGCAGGTCATTCCTTTTACCATTACATCCATAGATTTTATATCCATTAGTTCATTTTTATTGATAAATCGCTTTGGAAATATTTTCCTGTAAATACCATAGCGAGAAAAATAGGCATTTATTATCAGTATGATCAAGATCATAACACTCAACAAACTTACCCATGAAGGAAACAAGTGATTCGAATGATCATGAGAGTTTATATTCAGTCCACTCAGTAACATGGATGATGGAAACAGGAAGTTAATTAAATACCCAAAAACGAAAGCACCTGCTATGATGGAAAATAAATAGGTGAAGAGCGTTCTTTTCCCCAGGGACTTCCCAATGACGGTGATAGTGGCAGCATTTGTTGCAGGACCAGCCATGAGCAAAACCAGGGCAGCTCCGGGAGACAGACCTTTCATTAATAATACGGCAGCGATGGGTACTGAAGCTGTAGCGCAAATATATAGAGGAACTGATGCCACCAATACAATAGCCATTTCAAGAATTGGACTCCCAATATACATGCTAAAAAAATCTTCAGGAATAAGAATAGCGATAAAAGCAGCTAATAATAATCCAAACAGCAGGTAAGTTGAAATATCCTGCATGAAATCAACAAAAGCATAGCGAAACATGCTTACTACTTTATCTTTCCGGCTTAGTTCCTCTTGTTTAACCTGTACTTTTTTAATAGTTATGGATGGATCTTCTTTGTCATAGAAATTAGTGAGCCAGCCTCCAAAAATCCCTGTGATCAAAGCCACAACGGGTCTAATTAATGCGAAAGGCAAACCAATCATTGAATAAGTCACCAAAATGGAGTCTACACCTGTTTGCGGAGTGGATATTAAAAAAGAAACAGCCGAACCTTTTGAGGATCCGTTTCGATGGAAAGAAATGCCGGTCGGAATAACTCCGCATGAGCAAAGAGGTAAAGGAACTCCAAGCAAGGCAGCATAAAAAACCGATTTCAGATTTTTCCCTCCCATGTATTTTCTGACACGTTCAGGTCTGAAGTAAATATGCAAAATACCTGCAAACAAAAAACCCAGCAATAAATAAGGAGCCATTTCACTGCTGAGAACAAATAATTCATTAACATATTGCTTTACATATTGCATGTATTTTCTTACTTAGATATTTAGATTATTCCATAACTCTGTCATGTGTCTTGATTCAGCACAAATAGTGCCGCACAATGTTCTATTTAATGAGGGTTTCAAGGTAATTGACTATATCAAAAGCTACCTCAGTCTTTTTTTTCAAAGGAAAATCTATTCGATCCCCATTTCTTCCCAGTATAGTTATTTTGTTCGTGTCTGTTGAAAAGCCGGCACCTTTTTCCTTAAGAGAGTTCATTACAATGAAGTCCAGGTTTTTAAGACGCAATTTTTTCAGGGCATTTTCAATTTCATGATCCGTTTCCAGGCTAAAGCCAGCTAACAACTGATGATCCTTTTTTATTTTGCCCAGACTTCCTAAAATATCTTTCGTTTTTACAAGTGTTAGCGTCCATTTCTCCCCTTCCAACGCTTTCTTTATCTTCAGTTCACTTTTTTTCTCAGGCGTAAAATCAGCAACTGCTGCAGTTAATATGGCGATATCGCAGGACTCAAATACTTTAATTGATTCCTGGTACATCTCTTCAGCTGTTTCGACATCTATTTTTTTAATATTTGGATGTTCTGATTGGATCTGTGTTGGCCCGCTAACGAGAACAAGTTCAGCATGGCGATTCGCTAATTCCATGGCAATGGCATGGCCCATCTTTCCGGATGAACGATTCCCAATATAACGAACCGGATCGATAGCTTCCTGTGTCGGACCGGTTGTTAATAGTATTTTCTTCCCTTTCAGCATCAGCAGGAAGTAAATTTATGTTTTGGATTTTATTACTTGATGGAGGAAAAGGACAATATCTTCCGGTTCAGCCATGCGTCCTTCACCACATATTCCTGATGCAAGCTCTCCTTCCACCACAGGAATAATATGATGTCCTCTGGCTTCCAATTTTGCCAGGTTTTCAGTTGTTGCTGGATGCTTGTACATATTCAGGTCCATAGCCGGGGCTATAATAATCGGGCATTTCGCTGACAAATAAGTGGTCAATAAAATATTATCCGCAATGCCTGTGACCATTTTCGCCATAGTATTGGCAGTGAGTGGAGCTATCAGCATTAAATCGGCCCATTCTGCTAATTCCACATGAGAATCCCAATCGCCGCTACCGGGATCAAAAAAACGATGGTAAACTGGATTTTTCGATAAGGTGGAGAGTGTCAAATGCGAAATGAAGTCTTTAACTGCTGGTGTAACTACGACTTTTACCTCACAATTGTTTTTTACAAGTAAACGGATGATATATGCTGACTTATATGCCGCAATACCACCTGTGATCCCTAAGAGTATTTTTTTGCCTTTAAGCATTATTCTTCTTTGTCTTCTTTCTCTTCTTTCTCTTCTTCATCAGTGGGAACTCTGAAATAAATTTTATCGTTGATCAACTCCTCAGTTGCAACCAGACTCGGTTTTGGGAGTTTTTCATAATGAGCAGAAATCTCCATTTGTTCCCTGTTATCAAAGATCTCCTCGAGGGTATCGTTTTTTGGTGCAAATTCTGCCAGTTTCTGACCCAGCTCTTCTTTCTCATTCATAGCAATCTGGTTGGCCCTTTTACCAAGGATAACAAGACTCTGGTATAAATTACCTGTTGCCTCCCTAATTTTATTCAAATCCCTTGATACTGCAAAGACTTCAATACTATTCATTTTTTCCATTAATATATTTATTTAGATTATTTTGTGCATTATTAAAAATATTTTGCGAGGAATTGGCATAATCACTATTCTCAAAATTCAGTTGATTGTTTTTGTAATAAGAAATTACTTCCTCTAACCTTTCCTGTTTTTTGGATTCTATACTGTTGTTTGCCAGCTTATAATATGAATCAAGTATCATAAACTCCATGTTGATCCTTTCATTAGAAAACGGATATTTTCCAATGACATCTGTTAAGGTCCAGATAGCTGCTTTATAATCCTGCAATTGATAATACAACTTGGCCGTATAGATCGCTTTGTCTTCTAATTTTTGATTTAATTCATCAATGTAGCCATTGCATTCCTCTATTTTGTCACTCTCAGGGAATTTATTTATAAACAGTTGTATCGCTTCAATGGAAATGACAGTACCACTTTGATCAAGATTAATCGGAGGAGACTCTAAATAATTACAATAAGCATAATTGAACAGACTTTGTTCTGCATATTTTCCATAAGGGTAGGTGTTATAGAGTGCTTTAAAACGATGAGCGGCTAATATATTGTTTCCCAGCGCAAATTGACAATAAGCATACATATAATGCAAAAGCTCAGCTTCTGTAGATGTACGGTAAAATGGGATCACATCTTCTAAAAGCAATACGGCTTTCGAATATTCTTCCTCATTGAACATGTCTTTTGCCATTTGATATTTCAAGGCAAAATCATCTCCTTTGAGTGTTTTTTGATATTCTGTGCAGGAAGCTAACAAAATCAGCAACGCCAGAAAAAGGATATTTAGGCCTGATACTCTCATCAATTCGAGCCGCAAAGATAACATATTCATTGATTTAATGATTTCCTTTGTATTAATTTGTTCACAATAGCTGAAAGGTAATTTTAGATCTTTGAGGTTTTAGATCTAATGCAAAAACCAAACCTTTTTGAATTTGCTGATTATCAATTGCTATTGAGGTTTTATTGATGAATTTGAATTCGGATTTGTATTGTATTTTTGCTGAGTGTCGAAATTCAAAACAATAGCCAAATCAGGCAGGGGAGAATTCAAAGACCGTGGGAGCAGGTTCATTGCATTTGCACAATCCTGTTATCATGAAGAAGATGCTAAAAAACTGATAGAAGAACTGAGAAAAAAGCATCATAAAGCCAGTCATGTTTGCTCTGCTTACAAAATTGGCCTGGAGAATCAAATCATGAGAGTTCATGATGATGGAGAACCTTCAAACACAGCTGGGTCGCCTATCATGAACTATATTACTAAATATGAACTGGATAATGTTGTCGTTGCTGTGGTGCGCTATTTTGGAGGCAGCTTATTAGGCAAAGGGGGGCTGATTCATGCTTATGGAACCGCTGCAGAACTTGCCATCCAAAATGGATCCATTGTCACGCTTTCAGAAAAATTAAACCTTCAGATCGATCTTCCTTTTGATGACTATGCATTGCTTATGGGCGAATTGAAGAAATTGAATGCGGAATTTGTCACGGAAGAATTCGATGATAATTGTCATATTGAAATTCGTATTGAAAAGGATAATTTGGCTATGCTATTGGCAAAGATGGATGACTTTAAAATACATTCCATAAAATATGATTTGTAAGCCTGCTTTGTCTTTAGTTCGTTCATCCGAAATTATAATTGCAATTCAGTACAACAAGCAACCACATTAGTATTAAATCCATCTACACTTTATAAAATCTTCC